>JAUMVL010000147.1:1527-4586 GCA_030530185.1 Clostridia bacterium
TGTGCAAAGATTACAAACAAGGTAATCGGGATCACGGAGATCACGCCGCCGGCTGCGACAAGGCCGAAGTTCGTGAGACTGTCCTCCGTGTTCAACAGCGCCAGCGCCAAAGGAACCGTGCTGTTGGCGGGGCTTCTGGTAAAGATCACCGTGTAGGTGTATTCGTTCCATGCATACATAAACGACAGCATCGCGACTGCTGCAATGCCCGGAGCGACAAGCGGGAGCACGATCCGCACGAACATCTGCCATTCGCTCGCACCGTCAATCTTGGCGCTCTCTTCGATTTCCTCCGGCAGATCGCGGAAGAAGCTGACGAGGAACCAGATGATCAGCGGCACGTTGATCAGCACGCAGGCGAGCAGCACCGGAATCTTCGTGTTGAGCACGCCGAGCTGATTGAACATAATGTACAGCGGAATTGTAAACGCCACCGGGGGAAGTACGCGGACGAGCAGCACCCAGTAGGTCAAAGGCTTTTTCAAACCGAAGCGGAAACGGCTGCGTGCGAGGATATACGAGCACGTTACGCCGACGATGAGCGAAATCACAAGGGAGCCGAGCGTCGTTTGCAGGCTGTTGAGCAGCGCCGTGCCGAAGCCCTTTTGCTCAAACAGCTGCATAAAGTGCGTCAGCGTGAAGGAATGGGGCAGGACCGGAATGTGTCCGCGCATTTCCTCCGTTTCACGGATTGCCATCGCGACCAGCCAGTAGATCGGAAACAGCGCAATGAACAGAAACAGTGCACCGATCAGAATCTTCAGCACAGAAAAAATCCGTTGCTTGACTTTGGTATTCATGCTTTTCACTCCTGTGACAGCTTACGAAATCGTAAGGCTCTTTTTACACTTGGTTACATTATAATAATTCTGATCGAAAAATGCAACAGGACAGAGGCATTTTAACGGTAAAATTTTGCATAGAAGATCATACATTAACGATATAATAGAAATTATTAAATGGAATATTGCAAAAACTGATTATCTGTTCAGAATTCAGATATTCTAAATTTTAAGATGCATAACAAAAAACCGACCTTACGATCGGTTAAAAGGGGAAAAATGTGATGAATGTAACTTCAGAGCGCCGCTCACTTATAGCTGCGCAGGGTTTCATTGTAGGCGGTGATGATGTCATGCAGCATATCGATCTGCGTGAAATCCTCCTGATAGGCGATGTTGATCTCGCGCATCATGCTCAGATTTTCCACAGGCAGCATGACGATCTTTTTCTTTTTCAGCTCGTCGAGGCAGGCACTCTTGGGCAGTACCGAAACACCGAAGTCGCGGCGGATCAGATCCTTGATCGTAGCGATGTTGTCGAGCTCCATAATGACATTGAAATCGCGGATGCTCAGATTGTTGCTCTCGAGGTGCGCGGTAAACAGGTTGCGCGTACCGGAGTTCGGCAGACGGATAATCATACGCTCCTTCTTGAGCTCGTTCAGCGTAACCATGCTGCGCTGCGCAAACGGGTGGTTGACTGATACCGCGAGCATCAGACAGTCGGTGTCAAGCAGCAGATATTTCACACTCGTGGACGGCACTCTGCCCTCGACAATCGCAAGGTCAATTTCATAGTTCTTCAGCTTTTTATAAAGATTATTTATCGTATCAGTAATCAGCTTTATGGTAACCTGCTTGTGCTGCGCGCAGTAATTGGCGAGCGCTTCGGCAACCGGGTTGCTTTCTGCGGTGTGTGTGATCCCGACAGTCAGGTGCGTTACGAGATTTTTGCTGTCAGCCAGATCCTGTTGGAGGTTGTTGTAAAGACCAAGCAGCTTCTTTGCACACTTCACAACGGCTTCTCCTTCGCGTGTAACGATGATTTCGCCCTTTCTGCGGTCGAAAATACGCACGTTCAGCTCCTCCTCGAGGACCTTGATGTGATGGCTGACTGCGGGCTGGGTAATGGACAGCTTCTTTGCCGCTTCAGAGAAGCTTTTGCTTTCGTAGACCTGTAAGACGGAATACAGCTTGGGATCGAGCATGGGGACCTCTTAACTATAAAAGAATTTTATCACATGAAATGTAAATTTGATTTTACATAATTCGGTTTCTTTACTATAATACCATAGTTAAAGAAAAAATCAAGTCTAAGAAAGGCAGGATTTCTTTTTATGACGCTTGCGGGGTATATGTTGGGGCAATTCTCGGTGGCGCAATATCTCGAGTTTTTCGCACGAATTCTGGTTGCCTGCGTATGCGGTGCGGCGATCGGTTTTGAGCGCAGCAAGCGCTTTAAAGAGGCGGGCATTCGTACGCACATCATCGTGTGCTGCGCGGCGGCATTGATGATGATTGTGTCCAAGTACGGGTTTGTGGATATGACCGATCCGAACGGCGTTCCGTTCAACGGGACGCACGGCACGGACCCGGCCCGTATTGCGGCACAGATCGTGAGCGGCGTTTCGTTCCTCGGCGCGGGCATCATCTTCCGCAACGGCACGTCAATCCGCGGACTGACGACGGCGGCAGGCATTTGGGCAACTGCGGGCATCGGCCTGGCAATCGGGGCCGGCCTGTACGTGATCGGCATCTTTTCGACGGCTGTCGTAGCACTTCTGCAGGTGTTTATGCATAAGTTCGCGCTCAGCGCCGATTCGATGATCATCGGGCAGGTGCACTGCACGGTGAAGCAATCCGACACGTTCCGGGCTGCGATGAACCAATACATCGAGGAAAAGAAGATGCAGATCGTTGCAAGCAAGATCGCGTTCAACGAGGACGACAGCGCGACGTACGACCTGACGCTCCGTATGAGTCAGGAGATTACCCTGAACGACCTCAGTGAGTTTTTGGAGTCCAACGAGGGCGTCCGCGAAATCCGCTGTGAGCTCGGCAAATAATCCTCCAAAGTCAAAAAAACAAAGAACCTGTCGATTGCGCGACAGGTTCTTTTCTGTTCGCTTGTTACTCCGTAATCCCCCACAGTGCACGAACGCATCCCGGCATATCGGGAAAGACCTTCGTGCCCATTCCGTATCCGATCGCGCGGACCCGCATCAGCGGCATTGTTCCGAAGCGGTTGGCAAAGTGCGTAAGCAGCGCTGCGCCTGT
>JAUMVL010000148.1 GCA_030530185.1 Clostridia bacterium
TATTCTACGACAGGGGGCTCTTTTTTCCAATGTCCGTTTTTCAGGGGTTAGTCCAAAGCTCCAAAAGGGGCTTTTTCTTTGACTTTTGGTATGGAATGTGTTATTCTCGTTTCAGAATAGCGAGGGTATACTATGGTCACAGAAGAGCAGGCATGGACGCATCTTTACATTGACCGTGGAATCACGGCAATCATCGGCAGCGGCGGAAAAACGACGCTGTTGCTCGCGCTCGGCGCATGGTTTTGTCGGCGCGGATCCGTCCTGCTGACCACGAGTACACACATCTATCCGCCCGAAGGAATTCCTTGGGCGGAGAAGGTCAAAAAGCCGCTGCACGCCGGAGACATTCTTGCTGTCGGTTCTCCCTGCCCGGACGGAAAGCTCGGCGCCCCCGTACAGTCCTTTTCCGAACTGAACCGGCTTGCCGACTATATGTTTATTGAGGCAGACGGATCGAAAGGACTGCCCTTGAAGGCGCATGCCGCGCACGAACCGGTCATTCCAAAGGAGGCGCGCACCGTGCTTGCCGTGGTCGGGCTGGACGGAATCGGAAAGCCGATCCGGGAGGCGGCACACCGTCCTTTGCTATACGCCGAGCGGCTCGGATGCGAGCCGGACGCGATTGTGACCGTGCAGATGGCGGCAAGAATCGTGAACGGCTTCAAAGGCGTCACCGGCGTGATTTTGAACAAAGCGGATACAAGGCAGCGGCTTTCTGTCGCACGGGAGCTTGCGGCCCTTTTGGACCGACCTGTCGCAATTGCAGCGCTGCAATCAGAACCGAAGTTTTTAGAATTATGGAGGAACGGAACATGCTGGTTGTTATAAAAGGTGCGGGCGATTTGGCCAGCGGAATTGCTGTTCGGCTTGCGCATTGCGGGTTTTCCATCGTCATGACGGACCTTGAGAAGCCGACTTCTATCCGGCGGACAGTTTGCTTTTCGGAGGCAATTCAAAAGGGACAGTTCTGTGTCGAGGACGTTCGCGGCACATTTGCGGCGGATCTATCCGAGATTCCGGAGATCCTCAGCCGAAACGAGATCGCTGTGCTCGTCGATCCCAATGCACACTGCATTCCGCTGATTCAGCCCGATGCGGTCGTTGATGCGATTCTTGCCAAGCGCAACCTCGGGACCAGAATTGACGATGCTCCCATCGTGATCGGGGTCGGCCCCGGCTTTACTGCGGGCATTGATTGTCGGGCTGTCATCGAAACGCAGCGGGGACACAACCTCGGCCGGGTGATTCTATCCGGCTGCGCCGCGCCGAACTCCGGGATTCCGGGCAACATCAGCGGATTCACCATCGAACGCATTTTGCGCGCTCCGGTGGACGGAATCTTCACAGAGATTCACCACATCGGCGATACGGTCGAAAAAGGCGAGATCGTAGCAAGTGTCGAAGGCCAACCGATCGTCGCGCAGCTGCATGGCGTCATCCGCGGTCTGCTGCCGACCGGCATGGCTGTAACGGCCGGCATGAAAAGCGGGGACATCGATCCACGCTGCGTTGCAGACAACTGCTACACGGTATCCGATAAGGCGCGTGCGATCGGCGGCGGCGTTCTCGAAGCGCTGCTGATGCTGCAAAAGGAGAACCTGTATGTTTGAGCAAGTCGTACAAGCGGTTCGAGCGGGGCGCTCTCCCCTGTTGTTCACAGGAATTGAAGGGGACAAGCTCGGAAAGAATGCCCTTTGGGACCGGGAGCAGTTCGGCGATCCGATGCTGATCCCACCCTCATTCTCTTTCGACCGGAAATTGCCCGTCGTGGAAAACGGCGTTTTGATCGAGCGGATCGTCGCCGCGCCGGAGCTGATTCTGTGTGGTGCAGGGCATGTATCGGTACAGACCGCAAAGGTTGCGAAGCTGTGCGGATTCTCGGTAACGGTCATTGATGAGCGCGAAGATTTTGCGAATCGTGACCGCTTTGGGGAAGCGGATCGGATTCTCAATCTTCCGTTCGATGCGGCGCTGGAAGAGCTTGCACCGTCGAACGCCTACTATGTAATCGTCACTCGCGGTCATCGCGACGACCGCGCTTGTCTTGAGCGGATTCTGCAACGTCCGTTTTGCTATTGCGGCATGATCGGCAGCCGGACCAAGGTCGGTCTCGTCTTTGACCATCTTCTGCAAAACGGATATTCCCAAGACCTGCTGAAGCGCGTTCACGCGCCGATCGGCCTTGCCATCGGCGCCGTCACACCGGAAGAGATTGCCGTCAGTATTGTCGGAGAATTGATTCAGGTCAAAAACGGCGGTACCGTCGGCGTTGAATGGGATGAAGCGCTCTGTCACGCGGTCGAAACCCTGCCCAAGCCTTATGCGATGGTGACGCTCGTTTCCAAGACCGGTTCTGCGCCGCGCGCAACCGGCGCGCGCATGATCGTGCAGCCAAACGGAACGATCATTTCCTCGATTGGAGGCGGGTTTGGGGAATATGAAGCCGCTGAGCACGCCAAACGGATGCTTTGCAGCCGCGCAACCGGCGCGATGCGTTATACGTGTCATATGACCAATGACGATGCTGCCAAGGCCGGGATGGTCTGCGGCGGTACCGTAGATGTGTTGATTCAAATCATAAGGGAGTGATCAAGTGGAAGATGTGAAACTGACAAAGCTGTCCAAATGTGCCGGATGCGGCGCCAAGGTCGGAGCGGGCGTGCTCAGCAAACTGCTCGCCGATCTGCCGGTTCTTCGGGATGAAAATCTGCTTGTCGGCTTTGACAAAAGTGATGATGCTGCGGTCTACCGGATGAACAGCGAACAGGCGATTGTGCAGACGATCGACTTTTTTCCACCGATCGCTGACGATCCCTATCTGTTCGGGCAAATCGCTGCAACCAATGCGCTTTCCGATGTCTATGCAATGGGCGGTGAACCGAAGCTTGCGCTGAATGTGATGTGCGTGCCTGAGCATATGCCCAAAGAAACGGTGCATCAGATTCTTCGCGGCGGATATGAAAAATGTGCGGAGGCCGGTGCAATCATCTGTGGCGGACATTCCATCTTCGACGAGGAACCGAAATATGGCCTTTCCGTTACCGGCTTCGTCCATCCCGATCATTTTTGGAAAAACTGCGGTGCAAAGCCCGGCGATATTCTGTTTCTGACCAAGCCGATCGGGATCGGCGTTCTGACTACGGCACAAAAAGCCGATCTCTTGACGGCCGAAACGACCGATTGGATTCTGCAACTGATGACAACGCTGAACCGCGGCGCGCGCGATGTGTTTGTGCGGTATGCGGTTCACGCCTGCACGGATGTCACGGGGTTTTCGTTGATGGGACATCTTCTGGAGATGTGCAACGGCTCCGATGTTTCCGCCGAGATCCATGTCGGTGCGATTGATCTGATTCCCGAAGCGCTTGATTTTGCGCGCATGGGTGTTCTTCCCGAGGGTATGTACCGCAACCGTACGTTTGCCGAGGCCTTTGTGGAAGCTGGCGAAACCGAGCTTGCCGTCTGTGATCTGCTCTTCGACCCGCAAACCTCCGGCGGACTTCTCTGCGCGGTCGATCCGGCCGACGCCGACGCCGTATGGAACGCACTGCAGGGAAAGGTTCCTTCGGCACAGCGGATCGGAACCATTGTGCCGCGAAGAGAAAAGGCGATTTACTTAAAATAGCAAAATCGGTATATGACGGGTCGAATGACCCGTCATATTTGTATGCCGGTCCCTTTTCCTGTCTGCTTTAAAACAAACGCGAATCCCCCGATCAAAACGCTGGCTGATGCAAGCAGTCGGTAGTACAGTCGATAGGATGTCATCGCGGACAGAACGGTCAAGGCCAGTCCCAGAAGCAGAAAACGATTCACACGAATTGTTTTCAGGCGCATTCGCCAGAGGGCTTTTCGGCTCTTCCGTCTCCGTTCCCACTCCTCCGCCGCATCCTGTTCTGAAACGAGCACCGCAAAGCGGCGTGCTGTCTCCTCGGCGGAATGTATCTGCAATCGGTCTGCGTACCGTTTGGCAAAGGCTTGAGCCTCGTCATCTATGGTGCCGCACAGCCAAGCTGCGGAAATACCGTTTCGAATCAACATCGCAAGATCGTCGATCGCAACGGTCGACCGGCGCAGCATCGGCTCCGATCCGAGTGCTTCGCATACTTCGGAATCGGTCAGCAGAAGCAGCTTTTCCAAAATCAAGTCCTTGCGAAACCGATCCAATGCCGTATGTTGCCGATGCTCTCTCCTTTTTCCGTCCAGTAAAAGAACGGGAATCAGCACCGCAGCAGTAAAGAACCCCGATGTCAGGATCGGATATGCAGTCCGTCGCGTCCAGAGACGAAACGTCAGATAAAGCAGCGCGCCAAGCAGCAAGCAGTCCGTTGCTTCGGCAAGGAGTGACCGATCCCTGCCGATCCGTGGATAGAAATGGTCTTTCATTAAAAAAAGTATTGCCTAAAACCAGCTCTTTATACTATAATAACGGGTATGAGACAGGAAAGAATCGGGATCCTTGGCGGAACGTTCCAGCCGATCCACAACGGGCATCTGCTGCTTGCAAAGCATGCAAAAGACGTGCTCTCATTGGATCGTGTTCTGTTTTTGATCGACCGCATTCCCCCGCATAAGGAGAT
>JAUMVL010000149.1 GCA_030530185.1 Clostridia bacterium
GTATAGGTGCGACGCGGAGCGCTGCCGAATTGCAGCTCGGCTTCCTTGGCGCCTTCCTGTTCAAAGCCGGTCGCGATAACTGTGATGCGGAGCGCATCGCCCATGCTCTCGTCAATATCGGCGCCGAAGATGATGTTTGCTTCCTCATCGGCGTTCTCGGCGACGATACCGGCAGCCTCATTGACCTCAAGCAGACTCAGATCGGTACCGCCGGTGATGTTCATCAAAATTCCCTTTGCGCCTTTGATCGTGGTTTCGAGCAGCGGACTTTCAACGGCCTGCTTGGCGGCCTCGCTGGCACGCTTTTCGCCGACCGCGGAGCCGATGCCCATGTGCGCAAGGCCCTTGTCCTTCATAATCGTCTTGACATCCGCAAAGTCGAGGTTAATCATTGCCGGAACTGCAATCAGATCGGAAATACCTTGGATGCCCTGACGAAGCACATCGTCGGCTACGCGGAGCGCATCCGGAAGGCTTGCCTTGCCGACGAGGGAGATCAGCTTGTCGTTCGGAATCGTAATCAGCGTGTCAACCGCCGGTTTCAGCTGTGCAATACCGGCTTCCGCATTGCGCATCCGCACGCGGCCTTCAAACGTGAACGGCTTGGTGACAACAGCAACCGTCAGAATGCCCATGTCCTTTGCACACTTGGCAATCACGGAGGCCGCGCCCGTACCGGTGCCGCCGCCCATGCCGGCCGTGATAAAGACCATATCGGTGCCGCGGAGGGCTTCTTCGATCAGATCGAGACTTTCCTCAGCCGCCTTTTTGCCGATCTCGGGATCCGCGCCCGCGCCGAGGCCCTTGGTCAGCTTTTCCCCGATCTGGATTTTCTTCTGACCGGCGTTCATGGCAAGCGCCTGTTTGTCCGTATTGACCGCAATGAATTCTACGCCGCGCAAACCGTACTGCACCATGCGGTTGACCGCGTTGCAGCCTGCACCGCCGACACCGACGACGCGGATCTGAGCAAAGTTGGTGTTGTCTAAGTCCTGTTCAAACATGGTATGTCCCCCTTTTTATTTCGTGAAGAAATTCTTCAATTTATTCAGGAATGAATCCTCGTCGCGTTCCGGCTTCTGCGGCGTTTCCTCCGCAGGACGGTTTGCACGAAGTACAAAGTATAATGCGCCGAACGAACTGCAGTAGTTTGGCGAGCTCAACCGAGGCGTCCATGGCATGTCCCGCTTGATCGCAAGGTTCAGCTTCTTTTTCAAGAACTCAAGCGATCCGCGCATCATCAAAAGACCGCCGCCGGACAGATACACAACCGGCTTGGCTTCGATGTTGACGTTCATTTGCTCAAGCTGATCACGAATCAGCTCGGCAAGCTCGTTGGCCCGTGCCTCGATCACATAAGCGATCGTACTGTTCGCTACGCGTTTCGATTCTGTCTCGGTCCGAAGAATCTCGGTTTTGTCCCCATAATCCAGCGAAAATACGAACCGGCGCTTGGCCTGCTCGGCCGATTCCTGCGTAACCTCCAATCCAAACGCAAGATCGGACGCAAACTGGTATCCGCCCATCGGGATGGAGGAGAGCGCGGTCAGAGCGCTGCCTTCCATGACGCAGATATCCGTTTGTCGATAGCCGACGTCGATCAATACGGCAGGACGCACACGCTCCTGGTCGGGAATCAGCATCAGTGCTTCGCCAAGCATCGAACTGATACACATCGAAATTTCAACGCCGATATCTTCCAGCATGTCCTGAATCGTATCAAGAAACACCTTTTTGACAAAGATATGTGCAATCAAGGCGGAGATCTCTTCGGTCTCGATGCCGACCGGAATTTCGGCAGAAGAGATCCCATCGACCAAAAAGAACACCGGCGTGCTGTGAATCAGAATACAGTCCTCGGGCTTCGATACCTTCTTGAACGATTTGGCAATCAGCTGGTCGACATCGTCGTTTTCGACCACGCGGGCACGATCCCCGAAGGACATCGTAACGTCCGACAGTTCAAGCTCCAAAAAACCGGTCGGAACCGTCAGAACAATTTCCCGGATGCGGGTATGCGATTCCTGCTCGGCCTTTTGAATGACGTCAATAATTGCATCGTGCAATCCTTGTTTATCCGTAAATTCGCCGTTCAGGTACGGTTCACACGCAGCGATACCGACACCGTGCACAATGATGCCGTCGCGCTCCGCGATGTTGCCGACCAGACAAACGACCTTTGAACTTCCTATATCCAAAACCGCAGTTGGTTTCATACGCCCCTCCGTACAGTTACAGATATTATATCAAAAGATGCATCGTCCCGCAACAGCATTTTTCACATTATCCAGTTTTCTTTTGAAAATTTTAACATGGAAATGTAACGGAAATACGTATTTTTTGAGAATTTTGTGAGAGTTTCTCTGTAAATCCGATTTGCAATCTCCTATGTTCCATGATATAGTAAGGCTATATGAATATGCGGCTTAAGAAAGGCACGCATCGCGTGCGTCATATTCTTCTGATTACAGCGGCGGTGCTGCTTACTGCCGCGCTGTTCAACCAGATTGCATATGCGGCGATTGTGCCGGTGATCTTCTTTCACGGCGCGTATTCCGAACCGGACTATATAAAAAACCTTGCTTCAGAGGTGGTGGAAGAGTTTTCGATCGAAACGGGGGACGGCACGTTATATGGCTGGAAGCATGAAGGAAATTCCGACACCGTACTGCTGTATTTCGGCGGCGACAATACGGATTCCAATACGTGGGTAGGACAGACGTTTTTCGGGCAAACTTCCGATGTGTGGGACGATGTCACGCTGCTGACCGTCGATTATCCGTTGTTCGGAAAAAGCACCGGAATCATCAGTGAACAGTCCTTTTATGCAACCGCCGAGACGCTTTATGAAACGTCAAGGGAAGCCTACCCGAATGCGCGACTGTATGCGATGGGGTACAGCATCGGCACGGCCGCGGCGCTCCGGCTGGCCTGCGAAAAGCCGTTGGACGGCTTAATTCTGATTGCTCCGATGTATGACGGAACGAGCTTGTATCTGCCAAAGGACAGCATCTTCCATACGCTGTTTGAACCGACGGCAACGGTACAGATGCAAAACGATGAGATGGCGGGCCGGTGTCCGGTTCGACCTTTGATTCTTGCAAGCGAGACCGATGCGATGACGCCGATTGAAAACATCTATGCGCTATGCGCACGGTTTCGGAACGAACCGAACCTGGTTCTTGTACCGGCAAAGGATCATGGCTCGTATTGGACGTGTCCCGAGACGTACGATGCGATCACGGCATATCTTGCCGAGACAAAGGAGAAGGAACCGTGAATCGCAAAACGATCCTGCTGTCGGTTGCACATTGTCTGATCGACCTTGCCTGTGCGGCTCTCTATTTCGGGAAGCTTCGTGCCGCGACGGATTGGTGGACGGTTCTGCTGCTGTACAATGCCTGCGCGTTTGCAGCGCAGATGCCGATGGGGCTGCTTGCTGACGCATGGAACCGGAATCTGCCGTTTGCAGCGGTCGGCGTGGTGCTGATTGCACTGGCCTATCCCCTTGCAGCGATCCCGTTCGGTTCGGCGATTCTGATGGGGCTTGGCAACGGTGCTTTTCACGTCGGCGCCGGGTTGGAGGTTTTGAACGACAGCGATACGCGTTCCGGCCCGCTCGGATTGTTCGTCTCCCCGGGGGCGATCGGCCTGTATCTCGGCACGGCTTACGGGACGTTCTGGTTCAGTAATCGCTGGATCGTGTATTTGCTGCTTTTCGGCACGCTGCTTTTGCTGTTCGGTTCAGCTGCCGATAAGAAGGAAGCTTTGCGCTCCGAAAACGCCCCGTTCGTACTGCAGCCGTCCAAAGAAGCGGCGCGTTCGCTGCTTGCACTGTTTGCAGTCGTCATGCTGCGCTCTGCGCTCGGAATGACAAAGGCCTTCTCATCGTCGGTCGCGTGGGCGATGCTCCCGGCGCTGTGCGTGGCGGGAGGCAAGGCGGCCGGCGGATTTTTGGCGGATCGGTTCGGCGCGCGGGCGGTCAGTATCGTCTCGCTTGTACTATGTTCGGTGCTGCTGTGCATTCCGACGGACGGGACCCGTTTATCGGCGTTGCTCCTGTTCAATATGACGATGCCCCTGACGCTTCGGAAGGCAGCCGATCTGCTGAAAGGAGCAAAGGGATTTTCATTCGGACTTTTAACGTTCGCCTTGTTCGTTGGCTTTGTGCCGAGGCTTTTGAATGTGCCGATTCCGACGAATATCGTCTTGTATGCGGCTCTCGTGCTTATTTCGCTCGGATTGCTGCTATACGGATGGAGGGGAGAACGGACATGAACGCGCTTTGGCAGATGCTGATCCTCTCTCTGATCCTGACCCTGTTGATGGAGCTGCCGCTTGCATTGCTGCTGGGGTTTCAAAAACGGGAGCTTTGGATCGTATTGCTTGTCAATATTGCGACAAATCCGATCGCGGTATTGTTGACCTATGGCATGCAAACGCTGCTGGGGTGGAACCGATGGATGGTACAGCTGCCGATCGAGACAGCGGTCGTGCTGATGGAAGGCTGGATATACCGGCGCGGGACGGATCGATTGCATCCGTACTGGACGGCGTTTCTGCTGAACGCGGCGTCCTA
>JAUMVL010000150.1 GCA_030530185.1 Clostridia bacterium
ATTGGCTGCATGCCGCGCGATGCTCGTTTCGGACGGATGAACACTGAGATCAGCGCTCATCCGCGTTCCTGATTTGAGTGATTCGATTACTTCGCCATTTCGAGCACCCACGGATTGGCTTCCAGGTAGGCGCTGAACTGCGTGCGATACTCGTTGAGGTAGGTGTCCAGACCCGCGGCCTTCAGATTGGCGATCGCCTGGTCGATGTTGTCCTCATAGGAGACCATGCCGACCTTGATGGGATAGATGGAGGCGATGATCTCGGTCTGCAGGTTGCTGAGCTCGGTCTGCACGTTGCTGGCGTCGAAGATGAAGCCGGCGATGGGCGACACGACGGCGTTCTCCGCCTTGTAGGTCATGTAGTCGATCTGGGTATCCGGAGCGTCCGAGGAGAAGCGCATGAAGGGCAGATAGCCGGACATCCAGGTATCCATGGTGTAGAGGGTGTTGTCGTTCTCGTCCTTGATGTACTCGATTCGGTTTTCACCCACGGGATTGTAGTGCACACCCTCAATGCCGTAGTGGAACAGGTCATGGTTCTCCTTGGAGGCGTACAGCCAGTTGAGGAACTTGAGACCGCTCTCCATGTCCTCCGACGTGGCGGAGATGGCGTTGAGGTTCTGCACGAAGGTGCAGATCATCTCAGGCTTCTCGGGGTTCATTTCAACCCATTCAACGGTGGTATTGATGCCGGTCTTCTGCTGAATGGTCACGCCGGTGGCGGGATCAAAGGTCTGAGAGGGCAGGAAGGCGCCCAGCTGCGCGTCGTCATACATCACGGAGTGATCGATGTTCAGCACGTCGGGGTTGACCAGACCGGCCTGATACATCTTGTAGTAGGTCTCGCAGTCGTTCTTGAACTCCTCGGACTCATAGAAGGAATCGATCGTGCCATCCTGACGCGCGAGAACCAGACCAAGGCTGTTCTCCACGTAGAAGGGATAGCTGTCATAGGTGCGGTGCAGCCAGTGCGCCGTATCCTGGTTCTGGTGGAACCAGTTGTACGCCTTGATGCCGGTTTCGTTCAGGATGTATTCCTGAGACTTCTTCATCAGATCAATGACGTCGTCCACGCTGTTGGAGGGGAACTCGTCATAGCCCACGGCCTTCATGACATCCACGCGCACGTTCATGTAGGACATGAGGTTGTCGAAGGAGCGCCAGGAGCAGGGAATGGCGTAGTGCTCGCCGTTGTACAGGGAGCCGAGCCATTCGGTCTCGGTGAACATGCCGACAAGCTCCGGATACTTGTCCAGATACGGATCAACGGAGACGATGGCGCCCATGGCGGCCAGCGCGGACATGTTCTTGACGTCCTGCATGACATGCAGCAGCTCAAAGGGCTCGCCGGAGGAGAGCATCAGGTTGAGCTTGGTGTCGTACTCGCCCCAGGGGATGCGGATGATCTCGACCTTGATGTCCACTCCGTCGGCGGCCAGCTTCTCGTTGACCGCGGCAATGCCGGTCTCGTAGTCGGGGGGCAGCGTGCCGGGCTGTACGTAGCGCATCGGGTGTACCTCGGTCTCGGCCACGACCGTGATCGGCGTCACGGACAGAACCAGAGCGAGCGCCAGCAGGAGCAGGGTAAACTTCTTCATGGGGTCTCCTCCTTTAAGATGGTTGTTTTTCTAAGGCAGCGCCGCCGAATTGTGCGGTGATGCCCTAAGGCTTTCGCCTGATGAAACGAATGCTCAGCCCTTCACCGCGCCGATGGACAGACCCTTGACGAAGTACTTCTGCAGGAAGGGGTACAGCAGGATGATCGGCCCCATCGTGATGACGGAGGTCGCCATCTTGAAGGCCTCCTTCGGCGGATTCACGCGCGCGGCGCCGGACATCAGCTTGGTCATGGCCTGAATCTCGGACTGAATCTGGAACAGCAGCATTTGAAGCGGGTAGAGCTTCCGGTCGGTGATCAGCATGACGGCATTGAAGTAGTTATTCCAGTACCCGATCGCGTAGAACAGCGTGATCGTGGCCAGAACCGGCAGGCACAGCGGGAAGTAAATCTGAAAGGCGATGCGCGCGTCGCCCGCTCCGTCAATGCGCGCCGATTCATTGAGCGCGTCGGGTATGCCCGCCACAAAGTTGCGCACTAAAAACATGTTGAACGGCGAAAACATCAGCGAGGGCACAATCAGCGCCAGCAGGTTGTCGTACGCGCCGATTGCCTTTGAAACCATATACCACGGCACAAGCCCCGCGGAGAAGACCATCGTGAAATAGAAGTACAGCGACAGGCCGTTGCGGTACCGGCATTGCTTGCTGGCCAGTGTATAGCCCGCGCCGAAGGTAATCAGCACCGCGGCCAGCGTGCCCACGATCGTCGCCGTTCCCGTGACCTGGTAGGAGCGCGGCACCGCCGAGGTTTTGCCGAACATCATCTTATAGGCCGCGAAGGACCAGTTCTGCGGGAAGAGGGAATAGCCGTTTAAGGTGATGCTCTTCTCCTCTGTCAGCGACACGATAATGACCATCAGAAACGGCAGAAGACACGCCAGCGCGAACAGAATTACGAACAGATGGATGAAAAACGAACCGACCCGCTCGCCGCGCGTCATCTTCATGTGGATCCCTGCATCCGCGGCGAGCGCCGCGGCGTTGTTTGCAGCCATGGCTGAAGCCCTCCTTGTCATGTGAACGATCGCGGGCGCGTCAGAACAGCGCGCCCTCAGGATAATAGCGGCGGACGAGCCTGTTGGAGACGAAGACGAGGATGAAGCCCACAATCGACTGGTAAAGGCCGATCGCCATCGTCAGCGAGGGATTGCCGGTGTTCTTGAACGTGCGGAAGACGTAGGTATCGATGACCTCCGTGATGGGCATCAGCGTGGAGTTGTCGCGAATGATCGCGTACATCATTCCAAAGTCGCCGTAGAAAATGCGCCCGATGGACATGAGCGTCAGAATGCTGATCGTGGGAATCAGAAGCGGGAGCGTGATGTAGCGGATGCGCTTGAAGCGCGTCGCGCCGTCGATGGCGGCGGCTTCGTAGATCGATTCGTCAATGCCCGTGATCGCCGCGAGATAAATGATGGAATTATAGCCCGCGTATTTCCAGATATTCAGGATCATCAGGATTGGATACCAGTAGCGCGGCGTCGCGTAGAAATTGATTCGCTCCCCGCCCATGCGCTGGATCACGCGGTTGAGCATGCCGCTCTCCGTGCCGAGGATGCCCATGAGCATGTAGCTGACGATGACCCACGAGATGAAGTAGGGAAACAGCATCGCCGACTGCGTGACCTTGAGGAAGGCCTTCCCGCGGATCTCATTGAGCAGGAGCGCCAGCAGAATCGCGAATACCGTGCCGAAAATCAGAAACAGGATATTGATCACCAGCGTGTTGCGCGTAACCGCCCACGCCCAGGACGAACGGAAGAACGAGCTGAAATTGTCGAGTCCGCTGAAGGGACTGGCCATTCCCGTTTTGTAGTGGAACTTCTGGAAGGCAATCACGATATAGGGAAGCGTCATGTAGCCATAGATAAATGTGTAAACGATCGCCGGCAAAGCCAGCAGGTAGAGGAACTTCTTGCTCCATACCTCCGCGAACGGATTGACGAGCCTGTGCTTTTTTGCTGCGGCCTTCACGGGCGTATTGTCCATGCGTCTCACAGTCCTTTCGCCGTCGTCATAGCGAAGACGCCGCGATGGGCGCTCCAGAATTCACATAATATTCTACACAATTATACATGTTTGTCGGGGCTTTGTCCTATGGTATTTTGACAAAAATTATGTTGCGTTGACGAGTCTTTCCTGAGCTCGTTCGGAATGGCGGTGGGAGGAATACCGCGCATATACGCTCTGCTCATTGCATGAGAATGGCGCAATACGGATGATTCGCATAAAATTCGGCTGGCATTTCGCTCTGTTTTGTGCTATATTATATCAAAGGATGTGATTGCATGGCGATACCGAGGCTCTCTCTGCCAAATGACGCGAGCGTGACGGGCATGAGCGTCGTAAAGCAGGACAATGTATACGACACGTACCCGATTCATTGCCACGAATTCGACGAGCTGTTCTTTATATTCAGGGGGCGCGCGATACATAATATCAACGGTCAGCACCAGGTCATCGAGAAGGGATCGCTGGTGTTCATCCGACCGGACGACACGCATTGCTATTCGCCGCTGAACAACTATGATTTCGGCATGTATACGCTGGGTTTTCCACCGGATATTACAAGGTGCGCGCTCGATTACTCGGGTCTTGAGATGAATAGCGCGGTGTTCCCGCCTCAGGTAACCGTATACGGCGCGGATTACACGTGGCTGGAAAACCGGATGGAACGCCTGTGGCTGATCCGGTCTCCGCAGCGGCTGCAGCTGTTCCGGGCGATTTTTCCGGCAATTCTTGAAATGCTGTTTGGCAGGGACAACGCGAAACAGTCGGAGGCGGCGTTGATTCCGCCCTGGCTCGCCAGGCTGGAGGAAAACATGCGTCTTCGCGAAAATTACATTGCGGGACTGGATCGATTGCTGGAGCTCTGTCCCTATTCGCAGGAATATCTCAATCGCATGTTCAGGCTGTATTT
>JAUMVL010000151.1 GCA_030530185.1 Clostridia bacterium
TCGTAGCCTTCCTTCTTGGCCTTGGATGCAAAATAGGTGTACTTGTTGCGCGCCTGCGATTCGCCCGCGAATGCGGCAAGCAGGTTCTTTTCGGTCTGTGTCCCGGTATACTGGTTCTGTGCCATGTGCTCCTCCTGTTTGTTTTGTATTATTCTTCTTCCTGTCCGAACATGTCCTCGAAAATCTCATCCGCAAAGTCATGCACGGTTCGTTCAAACGTGCGATAGGCCTGTAAAAAGCGCCGTCCCGGTTCGGAAAGCTCGGCGCCGCCGCCGCCCCTGCCGCCGGTTTTCGAGATCAGCAGCGGAAACGAAAGCGATTGTTCGGCCGTCTTGATGATGCTCCATGCCTTGGAATACGCCATCCCCATTGCCATCGTGGCCCTGCGCAGCGAATGGTATTCATCCACCTTTTCCAGCAGTTCGGCAATGCCCGGACCGAAAATCTTTTCCTCGCCGTACAGGCGAAGCGTAATCGAATAGCGCAGCTTGTCCGCCATGGTAGCACCTCCCGCATCATTCTTATTTATTGTACCGCACGGACCGCAAAAACGCAAGAAAGAAAGCGACTATTTCCCCATGCCGGCGCATAGAATTCGGCAAGAGAGCGAAACGTTCGGAAAGGAGATTCATCTATGGAGATACAAAAAACAGTTTTATCGGTCGAAACGTACATCGGCAGCACGACGGCTCAAGCGCAGATTGAAAGTGCCATTCCGCTGCCGAGCGGCGTCCGTTCGGAAAAGGTACTGCTTTGTGAACCCGAGGTTCGCGTGCGCGATACGGTCTGCACCAAGGATGGCATTTCGGTGACGGGACTTCTTCTTTTGCATCTGGTGGTGGAAACCGATGCGCAGGAACCGACCGCGTTTGATGCGTCGGCCACCTTCACACATGAGCTGACGCTTGCCGGTGTAACGCCGGAGCGAAACGCACGCGCCTCGGTCTATGTGCCCGCCTGTACCTGCCGAATTGAGGAGGGCGGCCTCCGGATGCAGGCGACGCTGCTGCTGCGTGCGGATGTGTTCGCGTCCGACCGGCAAACCTGCATCGCCGGTATCGATGATGCAAAGGGCCTGGAAACGCAGGGAGAAACCGTATGTCTGCAGCGGCGGACGCTGCTCGGTGCACATTCGATCCGTCTGCGGGAAACCGTCGAAGCGCCGGAGGATATGACGCTGCTGCGGACGAACGCCATCGCGGAGGTCGGTCGCATCGTAAACGGCAGCGACGGATTGCTTCTTGAAGGAACGCTGACCGCGACCGCGTACTACTATGACGGCGAGGGCGGTACGGTTCGAAACGTCTACACGATCCCGTTCTCCGACACGATCGACGCCGAACCGAATCCGCAGCCGAGCGCAACCGTCGAGGTGCAGCAGCTTTCGACGTCCTACGACGCGGGCGGCGAGCTGAGCCTGGAAGCCGTGCTGTCGCTCGGCATCTACGGATTTGCCGAGGAGCGCGTGACCGTGCTGTCCGACGCATATGACAGCGAGGGCAGTTTTTCTTGTGAAACGAGGACCGTTCCCTGCCTGAACTATGTCGGCGAGCGGACGCGTCAGACCGTCCTGCGGGAACCGATCTACGTTCCGGGGCACCTGAAGGATGTAACGCGCGTGCTGTTTACTGCGGCAACGCCCGCCGTAACCGATGTGATCGTAAACGAGCGGGATGCGTCGATCGACGGCTTGCTGCTGCTTTCCATCGTCTGCTGCGGCGACGACGGCAGGCTGTACGGCTTTCGGACCGATCTGCCGTTCTCACTTTCGCTCGAGCCGTGCGGAACCGTACTGATTCCAACCGTTTCGGTCCGTTCGGTCGAAACTACCGGCAGCGGACGAACGCTCTCATGTACCGTTGAGCTGAATTACGGCGGCGAGTGGTATCGGCAGGAAACCGTCTCGCTGACCGCTGACTTAACGCCCGGCGCACCGCGCGATCCGCATGAAGGAATTCTGATCTATTTCCCCGACGGGAACGATACGATCTTCGGCATCGGCAAGCGGTTTGGCATTCCAACGAGCGAAATCCGCGCCCAGAATCCGCGCCTAAACGAGCCCCTGACCGACGGGAGCTACGTGCTGCTGCTTCGAAAAACAAAATAATTTTTTGTAAAGGATGCGTAAACTAAAAATTATTTAGGTAAGGATAATATATTTTTGAAAAACTCTCGTGCGCCCGTTGACTTCCGGCTTTTCTGTGGTATCATAAAAGCGTCGGAATCCCGATAAATGAAACAATTTCGGAGGACGTATGAACAGCTATATCGAACGTGTATTGGCAGAGGTCAAGCGGCGCGATGCGAACGAGCCGGAGTTTTTACAGACCGTTGAAGAAGTGTTGAGCTCTCTGGAAGTGGTTGTCAATCAGCATCCGGAGTATGAAAAAGCAGGCTTGCTCGAACGGCTTGTCGAACCGGAGCGTGTTATCGAGTTCCGTGTTCCATGGGTGGATGACGAGGGTAAGGTGCGGGTCAACCGCGGCTTCCGCGTGCAGTTCAACAGCGCGATCGGCCCGTATAAGGGCGGTCTCCGCTTTGCGTCCCACGTCAATCTGTCCGTTATGAAGTTCCTCGGCTTCGAGCAGACGTTTAAGAACAGCCTGACCACGCTCCCCATGGGCGGCGCCAAGGGCGGTTCGGACTTTGATCCGAACGGCAAGAGCGATGGCGAAATCATGCGGTTCTGCCAGTCATTTATGACAGAGCTGTATCGCCATATCGGCATCAACATCGACGTGCCGGCGGGCGACATCGGCGTTGGCGGCAGAGAGATCGGCTATCTGTTCGGCCAGTATAAGCGCATCCGCAACGGCTTCGAAAACGGCGTGCTCACTGGCAAAGGCAGGAGCTATGGCGGTTCTCTGGTCCGTCCGGAAGCCACCGGCTGGGGCGCGGTATATTACCTCGTCGAAGTTCTCAAGCACGAGCACGACACGATCGAGGGCAAGACGATCGCGATCTCGGGCTTCGGCAACGTGGCCTGGGGTGTTGCAATGAAGGCAAGCCAGCTCGGTGCCAAGGTCGTCACGCTGGCCGGTCCGGACGGCTATATCTACGATCCGGACGGCGTCGGAACCAAGGAAAAATGGGACTATATGCTTGAAATGCGTTCCTCCGGCCGCAACCGCGTACAGGACTATGCGGAGAAATTCGGCGTGCAGTTCTTCCCGAAGGAGAAGCCGTGGGGCGTTAAGGTCGATATTGCAATGCCGAGCGCGTATCAGAACGAGATCGGCATGAAGGAAGCGCAGCAGATGATTGACAACGGTGTCAAGTATTACATCGAAGTCGCCAACATGCCGACAACAAACGAGGCCTTGCAGTATCTGATGGCGCAGCCGGGCATGATCGTAGCTCCGTCCAAAGCCGTCAACGCGGGCGGCGTCTCCGTCTCCGGTCTCGAAATGAGCCAGAACTCCGAGCGTCTTTCCTGGACGGCGGACGAGGTCGATGCGCAGCTGCATAAGATCATGAAGAACATCCACGACGCTTCGATGGTAGCCGCAGAAGAATGCGGCCTCGGCTACAACCTCGTTGCCGGTGCGAACATCGCAGGCTTTAAAAAGGTTGCCGACGCAATGATGGCCCAGGGCATCGTCTGACAAGAGATTCACAAAAAGCACCCGTAAGGGTGCTTTTTGTAATTTGTCTTTAATTGTTTACTTTCGAATGAACAACCGGACTGGTCAGATCCAGCGCACGGAAGGTATATCCGTTTTCCGTACCCCATTTCAGAACAGATTCAACTGCCATCACGCTTTGCGCATTTGTGTCGTGCTGCAGAATAACCGCATAATCGGAATGGGCGCGAATGTTTCCGACAATGTTGCTGTAATATTCCATAACGGTGAACGGCTGATTTTCGGCATCCCGCGCGCTGCCGTTCCAATCAAAATACCGGTAGCCCATATCCTCCATAATTTTTGTCAGCCGAGTCATTAAACCTTTGTTGCGTTGGCTTACTGTATTTGCGCTGCCTCCCGGGAAGCGAAAGATGCGCGTATAGCTACCGGTTCGTTCAAAAATTGCTTGCTGCGTTAACTGAAAATCTGAAAAGAAAGCCTGTTCATCCTTATAAATTTGATCAAAAATATGTGTATAGGAGTGTATACCGATTCCATGACCCTCGTCTACCATTCGAACAATCAAATCATCCTTAATCCGGTTACCTACAACGAAAAACGTAGCTTTGGCATCGTATTTTTTTAGCACTTCCAGCAATTTTTCTGTACTCCAGCTCGGTCCGTCATCAAAGGTCAGATATACGGTTTTTTCCGGCGGGATGACGATCTCCGGCATCGGAACCGGCTGAATATTCACCTTGCGCGTGATCGATGCCGTTTGACCATAGTCATCTTCGACGGTGTAGGTCAATTCATATTCTCCCACCAAATAGGAAATGACCTCTCCGCTTACGATCACTCGATCGGTTAAGTCCTGCCCCAGATAATCGGACGCAGAATAGCCGGGATCGATAAATGTGAATGCCGCATCGACTGTAACGGCTTCCCCGTCCTTCAGCTGAATGATCGGCG
>JAUMVL010000152.1 GCA_030530185.1 Clostridia bacterium
TTGACGGGGCTGCTTTCGATCGTTTCGGTCTGCGCGACAGAGTATTGATCCAAATTGCCCGTGATCGCAATCGTCACAGGGATCCGCAGCAGCATGTCCTCACACAGCACGCTCACGCTTGTCATTCTCCCCTTCAGCGGTGTTTCTGCGTTCTCTACCGTGTAGGAGACGTTTTCCCGCACGGTTCCGTCCGACATAATCGCGTTGATGACCAGCCCGGTCGGATCGAACAGTTCTCCCGACTGATAGTCTGTCTTGGTGGGCTGGCTGACGATCTGCAGCTTTTGAACCGTTGCAGGTTCGGAGCTTATGACGTGCTCGGCAGCCGGGTCTTCCGTCGACTGCAATGTGCTTTGTGCGCTCTGCGGCGCTGTGCATCCGAACAGCAGCAATAAAGTCAGCGGCACCAGTGCCCCAAAAATGATCTGTTTCATAAGTGCTCTTTTCCGAATTACGAATGCAGTTACCGCACAACGATCGTGTAAGTTGCCGCTTCCGTCACGGCTACGGTGTTGCCTTCCTGCGTGAAGCTGCCGCCCGAAACGGTAAGCTCGGTCCCCCAGCTTTCGGGGATCACGATCGTTCCTTCGCCCTCGATGGTCTGAACGGTCAATATCGTTTCGGTCTCGCCCTTCTGGAGCGCCGCACGCACATTGCCGTGAATCGTCCAAACCGTGCAGTCGAACGAATCGAGTACATCGCTCGGGGCAATCTCATACGCTGCCCAACCGCCCTTGGTCGGACGGATGCCCGCAACATACTTGGAGAGAATGTACAACGCGCCTGCGTTCCAGCCGTGGTTGTACGTGCCGGTGTCGTCATTATAAAGCTCCCAAAGCGTATCCCAATCGTCATGCAGCATCGGATCATACCGATCGAGCATTCTCTTCACTGCATCCTCGGTATAGCCCATCCGGCAAAGCGCCTCGAGCAAATACTTTTCGGTAAACGGGCTTGCCTCTTTTGTGTTGCGCAATACGTTTGCGATCTTTTCATAATCCGCCTCCGCCGCAAGGCCGGAAAGTGCAAGCAGCGCATTGGCACGATCGTCCGGGGTCTCCGCCTTCGCCGAGGCAAAACCGAGGAACCCGCTGTAGGCATCGTGCCAGTTTGTTTCGATGCTTTGCATCCGTTCGTCGAGGAACGCATTGTCATCTGTGATCCCGAGATCATCGGCAAGCTGACGCGTCGTGGCAAGCGCATAGTAGTAGAACCCGACCTGCAGCAGCTCACTGTCGATCTTTGTTCCCCAATCGTTCCACATCCAGGATCCGGCGCGATACTTGGGCAGTCCGTTGTCTCCCATCTCAAACAGCTTCAGATAGTTGACGCACGCGCGGTAATAGGACGTCATCGTCTCGACGTCGCCCGAGTGGAGCCAATAGTGGTAAGCCGAGCTCATCAGCGCAAGGCTCTGATTCGGAATCTCCTGCGGCTTGACCGACGGTGCGCGGCTCGGGATCTCCCCGGTTGTCGTCGTCCATGCAACGCAGGCCAACAGCGCTTTTTTGGTTAAGTCCAATCCCCCCTGATCGTAGCTGTACAGCGCCGCATCGATCTGGTTGGAGGCATCGCCCATATACGGTCCACGCTCGCGCTCGGGGCAGTCCATGTACGTATCACGCATGCAAATTGCAAGGGTGTTCAGGCTCTCCTGCCACAGCTGATCGAGCGCCGGGTTCGACGACGTGAACGATCCGACCCATTCGCCGTTGAAGCCGCTCGGACGATACGCAAGCCGCGTAAACGTTACGCCCGCCTCCGCTTCGATATAGAGCGTCGATCCGCTGCGCCACGGCCAGTTTTCATAGGTCTGCGCGCCGGATGCGGTCACATAGGTGTCCTTGAAATTCGGCATATCCTGCCGATCGGTATAGGTATTGGTATAAACCGTCAAACGCTTCCCGGCATCGGATTCAAGCTCGATCTCCCACGTGAACTGGATGTTGCCCGGCAATTGCAGTTCGAGCGTCGTATCCGCATCCAGCTTCTTTCCGACATAATCGGCCGCATTCACAAAGTCGGTCAGCTCGCCGAACTTCGGCGTTTGAATCATTGCATCGTAAAGATCGCCGAACGGCAGATCGCCCGGCTTGGCAATCAACGTTGCATTCTCCCATGCGGAATCATCGTAATCAATCGCCGTGAAATCACCGATCGTATCAGATGCAACGTAATACACATTGCGCTCTGCCAGCATCGAGGACTGATCATACTTCGGATAGTCCTTGCCGCCGGTTACACGGTTCTGATACGCCGCGTGGCGAATTGCCTTCCACGAAGCGTCGGATGCAACCACCGCATCCCCTGCATGCAATTCAAAGAGCAAGCCTGCCTGCGGAAACTCATCGCCATCGGCATTTGCCAGGATCGGAACGATCGAACCGTCGCCGCTTCTGCCGTTGAACGCAACAAGCAGTGCAACCGTGTTTTCCCCGGCAACGAGATTCGGAATCGATACCGTATCGTAATAGCTGTCGACAGGCGTTGCGCCGCGCTTTAAGGAGCCGTCCAGAACAAGCAGTTCACCGTTGACCCAAAGCTCATATTTATCGACCGCAGAGATGTATGCAACTGCATCCGATGCCGCATGATCCAACGTAAATGTCTTGCGGAAAGCAACGTAGCTGTCTTCGGAGCAGCCCTTTGTCCAAATCCAGTCAGCGGCCCAATCGGTCTTTTTATACCGCTCTATGGCATCCGTATAGGCAAGGTTCGATTTGTCCGGCTTTCCGTTCTCAGGTACGGTCTGCGCCTCGGTCGCAGCGGCTTCTGTCGTTTGCTGCTCGGTTGCGCTTTGCGCAGGTGCAGAATCGGTTGCAGGCTGCGCGTTGCCGGCACAGGCAAGCGCGCCAAGGCACAGCATTGCCGCAAGCGCGCACGCAGCAGCGCGAATCATCCCATGCTTCATGTTCATTCCTCCTGTTACACGAATTCATTTTCCATTATAGGACAAACCATCCAAATGGGAAGAAAAACAGCACAACCTTTCGGCTGTGCCGCATATTCTTCCTTTTTTGCTCGGATGATCTGATCTCGTTTACGGTTCCCGTGCGGATTCTGCATTTGCCTGCTGCATGGCGATATAAAACGGCATTTCGGCCAGTTCGCGCAAGTTATATGAACGCATATGCGTGTTGTCGTACTGGAACTGCTCGCGCAGCAGATCATAGCGCGGATCGACGCGCCATCCCTCCGAGGTCGGATTGTGCGTCGTTGTGTTGATCTTGCAATTCGGTACCAATTCCCGCAAATGCTCGATCTGCTCCTGCGGAATCTTGTTGCGCGAGATCCAGACGCGTTCGAGCTTCGTCAGCCCATAGAGCGGCGTGATATCGGTAATGTTGTTGAAACACAGGTTTATATGCTTCAGCTCGGTGCACGCGGCAAGCGGCGTCAAATCCTTGAGCATGCCGGAAAAGCATTCAAAATACTCCAGTTTCGGGCAGGACCCAATGCTGTTGATGTCAATGACCGGGTTCAGCATGATCAGCACCTCAAGATCCGGCATGTATTTCACAAAGTCCATATGATGCAAGCTGTTGTGACCGAGATCGAGATAACGCGTCTCGTTGCAGTACTGTAGGGCCTTGACGTCTTTGTCCTGCAATTTTTGCGATTTTCCGGCAAATTTAATCATCACCGCATCGGTACGGCATTCGTATGCGCCGCACTTGATTTTCCAGACGATCTTCGGCGTGGGATACGCGGCGCGAAGTTCGGCAAGCTGGTCGTTCGTCAGGCCGCAGTTGATCAAATCCAATTCCGCGATCCCCGCAAGATACGGCAGTGTTTCCTTCAGCTCGTTGAGCCGTTTTTTCATCGATACGCCGGAAAGATCGACAATCTCATCCGCAAGGGAAAAGGTCTTGCCGAACGCATTGACCGTATAATCGACAAGCAGTCCGGCCTTGGCGCTTTGCAGCGACGCCGCCTGTTCAAGCGTCCACGCAGACTTTCCGCCGGGACCCTTGAGGTTCACGCGCGTAAGATTCGGAAGGGCAGCGATCCCGCTTTTCAGCTCGTCCAGCATGACCGGGTCCTTGTCCGAAAGGTCAAGATACGACGCATCGCTTGCGACCGTCATTCCTGCAAATTGCAGCGTGTATTGCGGCGTTCCGTTCGGAATCGCCGCAAGCAGCTCCGCCGCGCCCGCAGGCGACAGCGGGTCGGTCACGGTCAGCGCCTTCAGGTTCGGAAGAAATGCGAGAAGCGACGGGTCGGAGAGAGTCTTGACCGAAGCGGATTCGGCATCGTTTGCCGCCGGAACACCGTCAAGATCGACCGTATAATGCAAGATCACGTCGGGATGCTCTGCCGCATATGCAAGCATCTGCGCATAGCAAGTGCTGCCCGTTAGGTCAAGTTCCTTCAAATCCAGAAATTGATCCAAAAGCTCGAACTCATCGGCTTCGATGACGAACTTGGCGTACGAATCGCTCTCATGGCAAGTCGCGTTTTGGAAGTGAATCGTGCCGGGCTGTTCGGT
>JAUMVL010000153.1:0-3829 GCA_030530185.1 Clostridia bacterium
GGCTCCGGCGTCGGAGCAAGCGTCGCCACAATGACCTCCATCTGCTGCACGGCGGGCGCAGCGGTTGCGGGCAATGCAGTCGGCTCCTCTGCGGCTGGCGCAAGCGCCTCCTGCGCAGGGGCCGTACAACCGACAAGCGCCGCAAGCAGCAGCGCAGTCATCCATGCCCGAACCTTCATTCGTTTGTCCTCCTCTTTGCCTTGTTTGCTTATTGTATCATATCCTGTCGGAAAATGTGTTACAAAGTTGTAACTTTCCTGCAATATTTGCCGGTGTATTTTTCAGAAACCGATTGACAGTACGACAGTATCTGTGGTAAATCAAAAGAAATAAAACCATGCGGAAAAGACAATGTCAATTGAAATCAAACCGATGAAAACCGAACAGCAGATTCTGGGCAAAGCCTATGTACACTGGAAAGCGTGGCACGAAGCGTATCCGGGCCTTGTCAGCAGAACCTATTTGGACGCGTTAACCTTGGAAAAATGCGAGGCGCTTGCGCACCGTTGGACGGACGGGATCCTCGTTGCCGAGCAGGATGAGAGCGTGATCGGATTTGTCGGGTATGGAAATCGCGGCGAGGAGGCTCCGGGCACGGGGGAAATCTTTGCGCTGTACGTTCTATCGGAATATTATGGAACGGGCGTAGCGCAGCAGCTGATGGATGCCGCGTTGGAACGGCTGAAAGACTATCCTAAGATTTGCCTTTGGGTCCTGAAAGAGAACAAGCGCGCGATCCGGTTCTATGAAAAATACGGGTTTGCGGCGGACGGAACCGAAAAAATCTCTCCCCAAACCGCGGCGGTGGGCATTCGGATGGTTTGGAATCGAGAAAAGAGATAAAAAGCGGCATCCGCCGCTTTTTTCAAACTTGCTGCCATTCTTCTTTCGTTATACGGTTCACGTGCCCTTTGCGCGTTTCGTGCATCAGCGGAACATCGACCTGCTCGGTCGTCCATTGATAGCGGAATCCGCATTTTTCCTGCACGCGGCGGGAACGCTCGTTTCCGTCATAATACCCGCACCAGACGGCACGCATCCCGCAATCGGTAAACGCATGCCGCAGCATCGCATTTACGGCTTCCGGCATGATGCCGCGCCCCCAGTAGGGAACGCCGAGCCAGTAACCGAGCTCGCATTCGTCGGCGCGATTCGTCAGATCGGTCGCCGTGCCGGTCTTTAGACTGATGCAGCCGATCGGCAGTGCGGTTTCTTTCCAGACGGTTGCAAAGGTTTCGGGAACCATCAATACCGTGCGGATGATTTGCCGGCTGTTTTCGACATCCGTATGAGGAGGCCATCCGGCAATCGGACCGACCCGCGGGTCGCGCGCATATTCATAGCAGGCTTCGGCGTCTGTCTCCGCCCATGGGCGCAACATCAGGCGCGGTGTTTCCAGAATCATTTTTACACCTTGCTCTCGTCAAAGTCGATCACGATGCGGTCGCGCTTCGGGGTGAGCTTGGTCAGCGTCACGCCCGCGGCTAAAAACATGCGCTTGCTTGCGCGCGTCATCGGCGTGTTCGCATATTTATCCGACAGATAGATCACCTCGCGGATGCCGCTTTGAATGATTGCCTTGGCGCACTCGTTGCACGGGAACAGCGCCACATAGATACGGCAGCCGGAAAGGCTCGCGCCGGCATTGTTCAGGATCGCGTTCAGCTCGGCGTGGCAGACATACGGATATTTCGTGTCATACGGCTCGCCTTCACGCGCCCAGGGGAACTCATCGTCGCTGCAGCCGATCGGGAAGCCGTTGTAGCCGACCGACATGATCTTGTTGTTCTCATTCACGATGCAGGCGCCCACCTGCGTATTCGGATCCTTGCTGCGATAGGAGGACAGCAGCGAGATTCCCATAAAGTACTCGTCCCAAGAGAGATAGTCGGTTCGTTTTGTCATATCGGTTCTCCTTTCGGTGGAAGGTCTTTTTTGTTATGTTACCATCTTGCGGACGCGGATGCAAGGGGAGCGGGGCAGATTTTGCGACAGGAACCAAAGAAAACCGCGGGATAGACAGGGCAAAGGCTCACAGGAAGAAAAAGCAAAGAAACCATGAACAATTTCGAAGACACCTCGTTTTCGGGAGGCGTTTGTGGTAAAATCAACATAAGAAGCTTTGGGAAAGGAGAATTGGGACAGTGCCTTTGTATCGGGACCGGCTGCAGGAGAAATTGATTGAGGCGCTCAAAGCGGTGCTGCCGATTATCCTGATCGTACTGCTGCTTTCCTTCACGATTGCGCCGCTTCCGACGAGCATCCTGCTTGCGTACCTGTTCGGCGGACTGCTTTTGATCATCGGCATGATGTTCTTTACGCTCGGCGCGGAGATCGCGATGGAGCCGATGGGGCAGAAGCTCGGCGCGCGCATTACGCAGACGCGAAAGCTTTGGATCATTCTGCCGCTCGGCTTTTTGCTCGGAATTTTGATTACGGTTTCCGAACCGGACCTGCAGGTTTTGGCCAATCAGGTGCTGTCGATTCCGAGCCCGGTTTTGATCTGGTGCGTGGCGGGCGGCGTCGGTCTGTTTCTGGTCGTTGCGCTGCTGCGCATGCTGTTCGCCGTACCGCTTAGGAATATGCTGCTGGTGTTCTATGCGGCAACGTTTTTGCTTGCATTCTTTGCACCGAAGGACTTTTTAGCCGTTGCATTCGATGCGGGCGGCGTCACGACAGGACCGATGACGGTACCGTTTATCATGGCGTTCGGCATCGGCATCTCCGCAATCCGAAATGACCGGCACGCCGCGGATGACAGCTTCGGCCTGATTTCGCTGTGCTCGATCGGGCCCATCCTTGCGGTGCTTGTGCTGAGCCTGATCTACCGGCCGGAAAGCGCGGATTATACCGCGACGGTCATTCCGGAGATTGACCATTCCATTACGCTGGCGCGACTGTTTACCCGCGCGATGCCGACCTATCTGAAGGAAATCGCCGTCGCGGTTCTGCCGATCGTCGGCTTTTTCGGGATCTTTCAGGTCCTGAGCCTGCACTTGAACTTCAAGATTCTGATTCGCATCGGAGTCGGATTGGTTTACACGTATGTTGGGCTGGTTCTGTTTCTGCTCGGCGCCAACGTCGGCTTTATGCCCGCAGGTTCGTATCTCGGCGGTACGCTCGCCGCGCTGCCGTATCGCTGGATCGTGATCCCGATCGGGATGCTGATCGGTTATTTCATCGTCAAAGCCGAGCCCGCCGTTTACGTGTTGATGAAGCAGGTCGAGGAGCTGACGAGCGGGCAGGTTTCGGGGAAGTCCCTGCAAATCAGCCTGTCGATCGGCGTCGCGGTGTCCATCGGACTTGCGATGCTGCGCGTGTTGACGGGCATTTCGATTCTGTGGTTCATTCTGCCGGGGTATGCCATCGCGCTCGCATTGTCGCGTATCGTGCCGAAACTGTTCACAGCCATCGCGTTCGACTCCGGCGGCGTTGCATCCGGCCCGATGACCGCAGCGTTTTTGCTGCCGTTCGCAGTCGGCGCCTGTCTCGCAGTCGGCGGAAATGTCGTGACCGATGCGTTCGGCGTCGTTGCAATGGTTGCGATGACCCCGCTGATCTCGATTCAGCTGCTCGGCGTGCTGTATCGGCTCAAGGCGCACGCGAGGACGGAAGCTGCGCCCAAGCCGGAGTTTGCCGAAAACTATGCGATCATCGAGCTGTAAGGAGGGCGTATGCTGAATTTGCTTGTCACCATCATCAACCGCGCGCGGCTGCCGGAGGTTGTCAAGCTGTATAACGACAACGCCATCGGGATGCAGCTGATTACGCTCGGACACGGGACCGCGACGAGCGACGTATTGAATTACTTTGGACTGGAAAATTCGGA
>JAUMVL010000153.1:3839-4478 GCA_030530185.1 Clostridia bacterium
AAGGCCGTTTGCCTGGCGGTCGCGTCCGATCCGACCTGGAGAACGGTCAAGCGTTCTCTTCAGCGCAAGCTGCGGATCGATGTGCCGGGCACGGGCATTGCGTTTACGATCCCGATGAGCAGCGTCGGCGGCCCGCGGGAGCTTGCCTTTCTGACCGACGGACAGTCTTTTGAACGAGGGGAGGAGACCACCTTGAAACAAACCGAACAGCAGCTTTTGATCGTCATCGGCAGACAGGGGTACAACGATCTGATTATGGAAGCGGCGCGCGCGGCGGGCGCGGCGGGCGGCACGGTCATTCACGCACAGGGAACCGGCATGCAGAAGGCCGAACAGTTCCTCGGCATTACGCTTGCCTCGGAAAAGGAAATGATCTTCATCGTCACAAAGACGGAGCAGAAGAATGCGATTATGCAGTCGATCATGCAAAAAGCGGGACTGAACACCAAAGCGCAGGCGATCGTGTTCTCCGTTCCGGTCACCGATACGGCGGGACTTCGCCTGCTTGAGGACGACGAGTCAAAGGCGGAGACCGCCTCAACCGACAAATGATTTTTCCCCAAAATGCTCAGCCCGGACCGCAATGGACCGTTCCCCGGGGAACGGACACGAAAAAAAGCACCCAATCGTAGAAATTCA
>JAUMVL010000154.1 GCA_030530185.1 Clostridia bacterium
TGCGACGCCGTCCGAAAAGCTCGAAAGAATGTAGCCAAGCTGACGTTTTTCGCTTTCCAACTGACGAATGGTCTTGGACAGGGCTCCGCTCATGTTGTTCATCGTCCTTGCCAGGATGCCGAGTTCTCCACGGTACTGCCCTTCCACGCGCGCATCGTAATTCCCGTTTGAGAGCTGGCGCGAAACTCTGGTCATTTCATTGATCGGATGCAGTAGATTATTTATTAAGAACAGTGCAACCAAGAACATGATTGGAAGCAAAAACAGCGCCGTAACCCAGAGCGCATTGCTGAGCCGTGTAAACGCCGTCGTGATCTCTCCGATTTCCATGATCAGCAGCACGCATCCAACCAACTCCTCGCCGCGGTACAACGGACGTCCGGAATAGATTGAGCCGGATACAGACGAGATTGTAATGTTGTTAAAATCGATGATCTCGCCGCTCATCATGCGATCCGTCAACTGCTGAAACACCGAATTCTCCTCATAATTCGGGATGTTTGTGGCAAAATAGTACAGATTCGCTTTCGATTCCGGAAAGATCAGTATATATGAGATATTGCTTGCTTTCGAAATCGAATCCAAATATTGATGAAACGTTGTACGTGTATCGCTCGTCTGACGGTCAAACAGCGCCTGCGCAGCATCTGCCGTCCGGTTCAACGATTCCTGCTGCAAGCTGACATATGTTCTTCTCCCGAAATAGGTATAAGCTCCCAGCAGCACGGCGGTTGCAAGGAGCAAAAGTACGATGCAGATGATAAACGATTTTCGGAACAGTTCCCCTTTGAAGTTCATATGATCTTATTCCAGTTCAAATTTATACCCGACGCCATAAATGGTTTTGATGCTCCAGCCGAGGCCTTCGGAGTTCAGCTTTGCCCGAAGACGCTTGATATGCGTATCGACAGTTCTCGTCTCGCCCGCAAAATCATAACCCCATACGCGGGATAGGAGCGTATCGCGCGTGAACACCTGTCCCGGATTCGAAGCGAGCATATACAGGATTTCGATTTCCTTTGGCGTGCAGACTACGTGTTCACCACGAAGCAGAACCGTATAACTGTTGAGATCGATAGAAAGTCCGTTGTAGGTGATTACATTCGGATCCTTGTTTTCAGCCTTGGATTCCACGCGACGCAGGATTGCCTTAACGCGTGCGACGACCTCGCGCGGGCTGAACGGCTTTACGATGTAATCGTCCGCGCCGAGCTCCAATCCGAGAATACGGTCAATCTCCTCACCTTTCGCGGTAAGCATGATGATCGGAAGTGTGGAGCGTTTCCGAATTTCACGGCAAACATCGATACCGGACAATTTCGGCATCATAATATCCAGAATGCAAAGCGAGATGGAATCATCTGCTTTTTCGAGCCCCTCTTCCCCGTTATATGCATCGACAACCTCGTAACCGTCCGCTTCAAAGTAAATTCGAAGCGACTCGTGTACGACCGGTTCGTCATCGCAAATCAGAATTCTTGCAGCCATAACTGACTCCCCCTTACAGAAGTGATAGTATCAGTATAATACAAAATGTGGGAAAATCCAGTCTTTTCCGGAAAATTCCCACAGTTTTTCACGATTTCGTCAAAATCATTGCTCCGTATGATACGTCGCATAGAGTGTATTGTACGTATTCAGCAATGCGGTATATGCAACGTTCAGGTGCTCGTAATCCGAAGCATCCTCCATCTGCTCGATAAGTGACGTCAAAACCGTCCGATCCTCCTCTGTGATCGATTCATCAAACTCCGTCAGGAATGCATTGCAAAGTTCCTTCAAGGCGGCACACTTTTCTTTCAACGTTTCGAGCGGCGTTTCCTGCGTGCAGACCGGCAGGCTGTCCCTGTATGCCTGAATCGATTTATCCGTCCGGATCCAGGTATCACCGAATACTTTTTTCAGAACTCGATCTTCTAAAGAATAGAACTGATTGTTCGGGCGAAGCAAAACATACGTCTTTTCCTCGATCGTATCGGACGCGCAATTCTCGCCCGCCAGATTGCCGGATACCTGGCAGATCGAAAGTGTAACGTGCATATCACAATACTCCGTCGGTACGTCGGCATAATCGAACCAATCGGTGACCAAGTTGAACTTGCTTCCCATCGCAGAATGATACCGAACGCACGCGTCGGTTGCAAGCAAACCCGATACCGGACAAACCGTCCTGCGAACAAGGCCCAGGGATTCCGCTGATTCACTGTTGATTGGGCGACTTTCCCTTCCATCCATAATCTTGCTCATGAAATCCTGCCACAGAGGCGCCGCATAGTCGCCGCCGGTAGAGCCGGTTTCAAGTTTGTTGGACGGATAGTCATGGCCGATCCAGACCACTGCCGTATAGTCGCAGGTCATACCGGCAAAATACACGCTTGCATAATCCGAATTCGTACCGGTCTTTCCAGCCACTTCAAAGCCGCTGATTTGCGCTTTTTTGCCGGTTCCCGAGGAAACGGCCTGCTTCATCAAATCGACCAGGAAATAGGCTGTGGATGCTTCATTGTAAACGCGTTTTTGCGTCCCGCGAATGATGTCCGCATCTAAAATCACTTTTCCCTCACTGTCGGTCACCTTCGTAAAGGAAAGCGGTTCCAAATAATAACCGTTATTTGCGATGGCGGAATATGCCGCGCACATCTGAATCGGCGTAATACCGGAGGTGCCAAGGGCAAGGCCCGGGCCGTCCGAATTGATCTGTGCGGACGGAATTCCGAGTCGTTCCAGATATTGTGCCGCTCGGGCTGTTCCGACATTGGGAGAAAAAAGCAATCTGCCGGCAACAACATTGAGGGACTGCTCAAGGCCGGTGCGCATCGTGACAGGGCCGTACCGCTTGCTCGAGGTCAAGCCGCCGTTCGGATATCCGTTCTCACCGCCCCAGCCGGTAATTGTGCCGTCCACATTGGCGACAATGGCAGCAGGTGAAAGCCCATTATCCAAAGCCGGGCCGTAGATCGAAAGCGGCTTAATGGCAGAACCGACTTCGGTGTAACTGGCGGATGCACGGTTAATGCCCTTCCGAATGATCGGCTCAGTGCGCCCGCCGATTATTGCGCGCAGCTCGCCCGTCTTTTGATCCATAACGACAGCCGCAGCCTGCGGTTCGATCGTCTCGATCGTAATGCTGTCGGAAATCGTCTCGGTGATGACGCTGTTGCTCATGTCGGCAAGCTTCGGATAGTTTTCCCAAGATGCCAGACTGCTCTGCACTGTATTCTGAATCATCGGATCGACCGTCGTATAAATCCGGTAACCGCCGGTTCGCAGCTTATTCTCGTATGCAATACGGTTCGCGCTCGTATCGACCACCCCGTCCGCCTTGAGCCAATGCGTGATCACATCATCCACGCAATACTCCACAAAATACGCCATATCGTACATTTTGGCATTGTCGGAGATTTCAATGATTGAGATATCCTCCGCCATTGCAGAATTATACTGTTCCAGCGTAATTTTGTCGTTTTCATACATGCGCTTCAGAACCGTATCGGTTCGCGCAACGGTATACTTTTCGTAAGCATCCTTGGACCGTCCGTACTTTTCCCAATAGAAGTTCAGACGTGGGTTATAGCGATACGGGTTCTGTGTCAGACCTGCAATCATAGCGCATTCCCGGATCGTCAGCTCGTTCAGCTCTTTTCCAAAAAAGTCATGCGCCGCGGCTTTAACGCCATAGTTCGAACCGCCCAGATAAATGTCGTTGAGATAGGCCTCCAAAATGTCATCCTTCTCCATGACGGTTTCGAGCTGCAAAGCCAAAAAAGCTTCCTGAATTTTGCGTTTGTATGTGCGCTCCGAACCGAGAATTTTATTCTTGATTAGCTGTTGCGTGATCGTACTGCCGCCCGAGGAATTGCTGTTGCCAAGCACTTCCAACGCTGCCGAGAACAGACGCTTAAAATCGACTCCGCTATGCTTGTAAAAGCGCACGTCCTCCACCGAAATAAACGCATTGCGCAGCATTTCCGGGATCTCCTCGAGGTCCACCCAGTCACGATATTCGATCGATGCCATCGACATAATTTCGTTTCCGTCACGATCGTATAAATAGGACGTGCGGTCGCTGATGGTCAGTTGGGAAATATCAAACGCCGGAATCGTGTCGACGTACGATTTTGCAACGCCGTAAACAAGGCCGAGTCCCATAAACCCGACGACAAAAACAGCAAGAACCAACAGCTTCAGAGAATGAAACAGCACATCCAATGGAAGCGCCTTTCGCTCCTTTTTATTTGTCAGCCGCAACGCACTTGTTTTCTTTTTTTGTATTGTTTTGTTTACCGTACTATTTTGCATGATGGTAGTATAGCATATATTTTGATATCTGTCGCTTCTTTTTGAAAAGAATTCAAAAAAGTGTTGCAATCTACGGAAAAATGAAAAAACGACGTATCGAAACACGTCGTTTTTGGTGGAGGCGGCGAGAGTCGAACTCGCGTCCGAAAACCTGTCAGCACGATTTTC
>JAUMVL010000155.1 GCA_030530185.1 Clostridia bacterium
AGTTGTATACCGCACTAACCGATGCGATCGATCGCTCCGAAGCGTTTGGTCGGAATCCCTACGATACTGCGCTTCGGCGAGCGTGGGAGGAGCTGCTCTATCTCGAGTCCCCGCAGGATGCCGATCCGCTGCACAGCCCGATACAGCGGGAGCGCATGGAGGCGCTTGCGGCGGCCGTGCGCGAGCAGGATGCGATCCGGCTTGACATCCTTGACGCGACGACGTGCACCGTTCGACTGACCGTTTCGGAATCGCTTCAAAACACGCTCCAAGCGTGGGAAATGAACAGGCCGGTGCTGGATCTCGGCCTGCTGCGTGAAGCATATACGTTGAAGTATGTTGCGGGAAAGCTTCGGGACGCCGGGTTTACGCATGGCTATCTTGAAACGGACTCCGGACTGAAGCTGCTGCTGCCGGACAGCGCAAAAGGAGACTTGCTGCTGTATGGACTGGTGAATGACGCGGTTGTACCGGCTGCATCCGTTCCTGTTCAAGGCGGGATGGCCTGTTGTACGCTTTATACGTTTCCGCTTGAGAAGGAATACGGCTATTATTCCGTGGAGGGCGTGCTGCGTCATCCGTATCTTATGGCATCAGGCGAGCCCAACACCGCGTTATTGACGGCTTGGGTGCTTGCGGCGGACGGCGATATCGTGGATGCTGCGGTTGAAGCGCTGACGCTTATGGACGGTGATGCCGAGACGGCACATTCAAATCTGGAGAGATACGCGGACGGAGCATCGTTTGCAGCGGTGGTTGCAGTGGATGCGCCGGAGATGATTTATACCGACGCCGGGCATACGGATCTAATTGCCCCCGCGGAAGGATTCACGGTTTTTGCTCCGTAGCGGTTGAAGCAGATTCGTTTTTAAGAAAGAATACTTTCTAAAATCGGCATAGTCATACGATGAAAGGAACATCTTTCTTGCGAATGTATAGGGAGATGTTGATTCTGCGAATCTGTTAGGAGGGAAAACAGGTTTTGTTCAGAGCAACCGGAGAAAGAGCGGAGTATTGAAATTTTGCACGCATAAAAAAGAAGGCAAAATTAGGTTCTGTGCAAAAAACTCTTTACGGTTTTCTCGTTTTATTTGACATTAAATAAGGAAAATGGTATAATATTTTCAACCTCGAGTTGAGGTGCTTTCTTATCAAGAATCAGAATGGTTGTTTTTGGACGAAGAAGCGGGCGTTCTGATTTTATAAAAGGATTTTCTCGTTCTGAGAAATGAAACAAAACAGGAGGAAAAACTATGAAAAAGACGTTAGCGATGCTGCTGGCACTCGTGATGGTTCTGAGCATGGTTGTTGCCTGTGCGGGAGGCAGCAGCACGACCACCGCTCCTGCAACCACTGCGACGGAAAAGCCTGCTGAAGCCACCGTTACGGAAGCCCCGAAGGCGGATGCACCTGAGGCGACCGAGGAGCCGAAGCCGGAAGTTCCGTGGGACGGTGCCTATATGGACAGAGACGACTTCAAGGCCTATACGAAGTATGACCTTGAAACCGTCGTGGCAGCGATTGAAGATCAGCTGGATGATGCCACCTATGCGGCGGTAAAAGCTGCCAAGGAAGCGGGCGATGCGGCGATCGACGAGGCCAACACGCTTGCCGAAGTGCGCGGCGCTTATGCGGATGCTTTCAAGGCGATTGTTGAGGCAGTTCCGGTTGCGGACGGCATTTATTCCTTCAAGAAGGAAAACAATGCAGAACGTGCGAATATCCTCGGTATCCTTGAGCAGTTCGCGGTTGCGAAGGGCATTACCGGTATCTCCCTGTTTGAGAACGGCGGCTACACGATGTACAACCCGCGTGTCACACTCGGCACCGAGAACTACATCGTCGGTTACGGCTTCGGCACGCTGGCTGAAGGCAACATCACCGCTGATCTCGATTATGAGACCAACGAAGCCTGGAAGCGCTACTTCCACACCTCTGAGGCTTCCGACCCCGGTACGTTGAACTACCTGAACGATCAGGGTTCTCAGGTCAGCGATCTGTACGGCTACATTGCCGCTTCCTACGTCACCAACTTCATGAACGAGACCAAGGACGGCTATGACTGGGTACCCGAACTGGCCAAGACGAAGCCTATTGCCATGAACGATGACGACGGCGACGGTATGGCGACCCAGTGGCGCTATGAAGTCCGCACCGGTGCAGACGGCCTGAAGTACAAGACCGGCTCCGAGCTTGAATCCCGTAAGGCATTTGACGGCAGAGAAGTTGCGCTCGAAGACTACATCACGCCGTTCAAGCTCCTGCTCACGCAGGCCAACGCTTTGTATCGCGGTTCCGAAATGGCGAATAACACGACAGCTGCTTTCGTCGGAATGAAGGAATACTATGACGGCAGCGCGGACGGATTCAATGCGGATCTGTGGGACAAGGTCGGCATTAAGGCCTACGAAGAAGACGGCAAGAGCTACCTCGAGTTCACCTTTGCAGAGGAGCAGACTGCGTTCTATGCGATGTACTACACCGCAAGTTCGCTCTATATGCCGATTCCGCAGGACTTCATCGACCTCGTAACCGTGAAGAACTACCTCGGCTACAACGCCGACAAGACCGAAACGCCGGTTGACAACACCCTGTCCCTCGGCGCATACTATCTGGAGCGCTATGATCAGGATCAGCAGATCGTCTACGGCAAGAATCCGTACTATGTATTTGCAGATACCAAGTATGCAATTCCCGGCGTTCATGTGAAGATCTTCACCGCCGCTGCGGAAGACACCACGGCGACCATTAACGAGTTCCTTGCAGGACACTTCGATTCCACGGGCATCCCGCAGGAGTACTTGAATGAGTACCGCAACGATCCGCGTACGCGCTCGACCACCGGTGACTCGAACTTCAAACTCAACGTCAATGCAACGGACGAAGCAACCTGGGAATACCTGTTCGGCGAGAACGGCGTTGCAACCCAGACCCCGAAGGAAGAGTACTGGCAGGTCAAGCCTGTTCTTGGCAACAGCCACTTTGTCAAGGCTCTGAGCTACTCGATCGACAGATTGACCTTCGCCAATGCGCGCGGTTCGATCCCGTCGGTGGATTATCTGTCCTCCAACTATATGATCGATCCGGAGAACGGTCTCTCCTACGCTGTGACCGACGCCCACAAGAAGGCGGTTGAACAGCTGCTTGCGGACACCGATGGCTACGGCTACAGCCTCGAGCTTGCCCGTGACTACTTCCGCTATGCGCTGACTGAGCTTGAAGCGGACGGCGCTTACACGCCGGGCACCAAGGAGAATCCGACGGTCATCGAACTCGAGATCGCGTGGATGTATCCGACCCATGAGGAGAATTACCACAACGAGATCAAGAACTACATGGAGACCGCGTTCAATGATGATTCCGTCTGCGGCGGCGTCTATCAGTTGAAGGTCAACTTCTGGGTTGGCAATGTCTGGTCCGATGTGTACTACAACAAACTGATGGTCGGTCAGTATGACCTTGGCTTCGGCTCCATCACCGGCAACCCGCTGAATCCGTTGGATTTCGTCAGCGTCCTTTCGAGCGACCTGTCCATCTCCAACAACTTCACGCTGAACTGGGGCACGGATACGAACTCTGTGGATGTCTATCCGATCGTCTATAAGGGTGTTCGTTGGTCCTACGATGCACTGTACAATGCTGCGAACTCCACCGCGGTCGTTTCCGCCGGCAAGAATGCCAAGGCATTGAACATCGATTACACCAAGATCGTCAAGAACGATGACGGCACGTACACCGGCTCGTTCACGATTACCCCGGCTCTGCCCGATCAGACCAAGGTTACCGTTTCCAAAGTTGTGTGCTGCAACTATGAGCGCTACTACAACGGCGACGGCACCTATGATGAGATTGAGGTTGACTTCACGGCAGAGGATAAGGAGAACAGCGTTGTAGTCGTCAGCTTCACGGTTCCTGCGGAGGTGGCGGCGGATTATGCAACGGGCAGCGGCACGTCCGAGACCCCGACCGGCTATACCGGCTTCGACCTCTATTATTCGTTCGACCTCGCGGGCAACGTCAGCACGGGTGTGGAATCCGTGGAAGATGCATTCGTGATCGAATAACGGAACAAACGGCTTAGAAGGGCGATGGAGCCGATTTTCGGCTCCATCGCTTGTCGGTTCAATAGCCTTTGGAAAGGGGGATTCCTATGGGGAAGTATGTCCTGAAAAGAATCGGGCTTGCGTTTCTCACAACATTCATTATCCTGTCATTGACGTTCATTCTCGTTAAGCTGCTGCCGTTTGAACGCCCGATTGGCGGCGATCAGCAGCAGATCGCCTATTTCGACAGGCAATACCATCTGGGGTATGTCTATCGTCTGGAAAAACCGACGGATCAGTATGGAAGCCTTCTGTACAAGTCTCCGTCGGATCGTGGTCGTGCTTTCTATTATTACCAGGTTCCGGTGCTTGAGCAGTATGTGAACTGGATTAAAATTGTCATAACCC
>JAUMVL010000156.1 GCA_030530185.1 Clostridia bacterium
CGTTTTTGCGACAGTTTGGTCAAGATGGTGATTGTGAAAATCGAGTTTTCGGAGGGAGCATAACATGGCGCGAAAGGATTCGGAGAATCAAAAGAAATCCATGAGCCGGCTGTTTCGCGGCAAGGAAATCTTTAAGCCGCTGAACACCGGACGCATCGACGAGCACGTCGCCTGCGTGCGCGAATGGGTGGCGAACATCTTTTTCTATACGAAAAACGGAACGACGATCATGATCGACGCGGGCTATAACTATGCGCGGCTCGCGGAGAAAATGGGCTGGTTGGATATCGACCCCGCATCGATCCGGCATATTCTGATTACGCATCAGGATACCGATCACATCGGCGCTTTGGAACCGGACAGCGAGCTGCTGTTCAAGGACGCAACGATTTATCTAAGCGAGATCGAAAACCGCTATATGACCGGTGAAACCCGGCGAAAGGTGATTTTCGGTTTCTATAAGCTCCCCATGGTGAAAGCGAATAACAAGAAGATTCTGTTAAAGGATGGACAGATTTTGAACATCGACGGAATCAAGATCGAATGTATTCTGGTACCGGGACATACCTGGGGGCACATGGTGTATCTGATCGACGACGAATACCTGTTTACCGGCGATACGATCTGGTTCGGCGCGGACGGCGGCTACAGCTTTATCAACGCGCTGGCGGAGGACAACGCGCTTTCCAAGCGTTCCTTGGCAATGCTGGAGCAAAAGTTAAAGGAACGCGGGCTGTCCCCAAAGGTAATCACCGGGCACACCGGTTGGAACGATGATATGGAATTCGTTTTTCGGCATAAGGATCGGGTCTGCAATTTTTTGAAGAAGCAAAAGCCGCATGACCCCTCCGCACCCTACGATGGCTATGACGAAGACGACGATACGGAGGCGCGGGCGCGCACAGAGCGTTTGTCCAGGTGCGCGGACATTCGGCCCTCCTGCTGATGGAAAGCACGGATTGCCGGTTCGGGGCTTCGGCGTAAGCGCGTCGATGCGCCGGACGAACGGAGCAATCCCGATCGGAGAAGGAAGGAACTCAAATGAAATACATGAGAATGCCTGCGGGCATGTGGGCGCTGTTTGCGGCACCGTTTCAAAGAGAACTAAAGGACACGCTCGGCTGCTCCGAGGCGGAAGCCAAGCGCACGGCAAAGGCGGCAAAGCGTCGGTATCGAAAGCTGATCGACGGTCTGCCGGACTTCGAGAAGGGCGACCGTTTTCAAATGAACATCGTAAGCTGCGCGATGCTTTGCTCGTTCGTGCTGGAAATGCCGCAGCGGCCGAGCGTTGACGCGCTGACCGACTATTATCGGAACGCCATGATGACGGGACCGATGCGCCTCTTTTGCAGACTCAGCGGGAAGCGCAAGTTTACGGCAAAGGACGTCGCGGGCATGCGGCAGACCGCAGCGTTCCGTGCCGCCGACCGCAACCCGTATTCGTGGAACATGGACTTTTTGCCCTATCCCAACGGCAGCGGCTATGAGGCGCGGTTTACCAAATGCGGCATCTGCACATTGATGCGGGAGCTGGGGCTGTTCGAATACGTTCCCGCCATGTGCCGCCTCGATTATACGATGAGTGAGGCGGGCGGCGTATCGGACTTTGTGCGAGAATACACGCTCGCTTCCGGCGGCCCGTACTGTGATTGCGGATATCGAAAAAAGGAATCCCGCTGACTGAGGCATGGAACGGAACAGCCACGTAGGCGCGATAAAAAACTAAAACCTATGCCGGAAACGGCATTTTTTCGAGACGATGAGTTAGGCGTCGCTAACAGAAAAGAGGACATATGAAGCTGAGCAACAGGGAATTTGACGCCATGCAATCGCGCTGGCGCAAGTGGGTCAACCGCAAGCTCGAAATACCCGGCTTTCGGGATTGGGGGATGGACTTTGCCGGAAAGGATATTCTGGAGATCGGCTGCGGGTCGGGATATTCGGCTTCCCTGATCGTGCAGGATCATCCGAAAAGCTATACGGGCGTCGACCTTATGCCGGAACAGCTCGAAAAGGCAGAGGCACTGGGCCTATCCAACGCGCGATTTGTGCAGGGCGACGTTGCCGACCTCGGGTGCTTCCGGGACGCGAGCTTTGACATGATCGTGGATTTTATGATCCTGCACCATGTGGAGGGTTGGAGAACCTTTCTGGACGAGGCGTTCCGTGTTTTGCGGCCCGGCGGCGAAATGTACATCAACGATTTAACCAGAAAGGGCGTGCATCTGACCGATTTTCTGTTTCATTGGGGACACGCCGAGGAGCCGCTTTTCAGTATGCAAGAGTTTGAGGCGCAAGCGAACCGAAGCGGCTTTGTCACGGCGGAGCGCTGCAACTATATGGGCTTGGATTGCTGCTTCAAGTTCCAAAAGCCTGAAAGGGCGGAAAACAGGATGCAGTAAGGAGGATGCGGAAATGACTGTGAAATATGAAATCTTAAAGCGGCTCGTGAAGGTTGCCGGGATCAAGAAACGGTGGCTTGCCAAAAGCACGGAGGAGCTTCTCGAAAATCGGCGTAAAAGCAACGCGAAAAACAAGATTCCCGATCTGAAGGACGATGCCTTTACGATCAGCCGGATCGAGGTCATGGGCTGTCCGGTGTTGAAGCTGATTCATAAGCAGCCCACGGATCGGGCGAATCTATTTCTCATCGGCGGTGGAATGATCAGCGCACCGCGTCCGTCCTCGATCCGAAAGGCGCTGCGGTTTGCCAAGGAAACGGGGCTCGATCTCTTTGTTCCGTACTATCCGCTCTGCACGGATTATCCGCTGACCAAGGCGTATGAAATGATCCACGCGACCTACAAAGAGATGCTGAAGGACTACGCGCCGGAGCACATCTCGGTGCTCGGAACCTCCTCCGGCGGGAACCTTGCGCTCGGCATGGTTCCGTATATCCATGACGGCCACGGCGATACGCCGATGCCCGGCTATATCCTGGCGATCTCGCCCGGCACCTGCGTGGACACCGACGAAGAATGGCAGCGGATGCTGGAGCTGGACGAAAAGGATGTGGCAATCCCCGCGCAGTACATGAAAACCGCGGTGGAGGTCATGCGGCACGGCGACGACAGCGTGCCGGACTATATGATTTGGCTGCAAAAAGCGAACTTCACTGCCTGTCCGAAGACGACGTTTCTCTACGGCAGCGATGAAACACTCTACGCCTGCGCGCCGTCGTTTGAAGCAGCGATGCAGAAATACGGCGTGGACTATCAAATCCTCGTCGGAGAGGGAATGTTCCATTGCTATCCGGTGTTTCCGGTCTGCAAGGAGGCGAAGGACGGCTGGGACCTGATGATTCGGCTGATGAAGGAAAATACCGGAATGGGAGGCAACAGCCATGCAGTTTGACGAAATGGGAAACAGGGCGGGCAAGACCTTGATGCTTCTTCCGGGAACCGCCTGCGATTATCAGACCAACTTCGGCAACGTTTTGGAGAAGCTCGGCGAAAAGTATCATCTGATCTGCGTAAACTATGACGGTTTCGACGGCAGCGACAGCATCTTTCCTGATATGCTGACGGTCACGGAAAAGATCGAGCGCTACATCCGAGAACGTTTCGACGGCAGACTGGACGGGGCGATCGGTTCCTCGCTCGGCAGTACGTTCGTCGGACAACTGATTCTGCGGGAGAACGTGCATCTCGATCACGGCATTTTCGGCAGCCCCGATCTCGACCAAAGCGGACGCTTGAGCGCGTGGCTGCAATCGAAGCTCGTTGTGCCGCTTTTGACGAGCTTCACCGGCAGCGAGAAAAAGCGGACAAAGATGCGGGAGAAGATGAAAAGCGCCTTTGCTATGGACGATGAGACAGCGGATCGTTTTATGGGCTGCTTTTCCAAATTCCGTATGGAATCGATCAAAAATGAATACTACACCGATCTTTTAACCCACTTGCCGGATGACGTGTATGTTGAACACACCAAGGTGCATTTCATCTACGCAAAGAAGATGGGGGAGAAATATTTGAACCGCTACAAAAAGTATTTCCGCGATCCGGAGATTCGGGAATTTGATATGCAGCACGAGCAATGGCTCTTCGGCGGACCGGAGTACGCCGCGCCGGTATTGAAAGCCATCGATGAGTTTATGGAAACGCCGGTATGAAATACGTCGGGATCTATTGGACGGCGTTTGCGCCGCTGATGAAACGAAGCATAAAAAAGCGGTTCGGAAAGGAACTAGCCAATACGTCGATCCGAAACGGGAAGCGGGAATATCGCGGGCTGCTGTCCCGTGCGGACGATCTGGGTCCCGGCAACCCGATGGCGATGAATGCGTACTTTGCTTACGTGTTCGCGGCGGCGTGGCTTGGCAGTGGCAAACGAATTTCGCCGGACGGCATGGCGCTCGTCATGACGGACGTCTTGGAATCGCCGCTGCTGCGCGCCTATTTCGGGTTGACCGATCTGAACCGGACGCCGAAGAAATGGTACCGCGATATG
>JAUMVL010000157.1 GCA_030530185.1 Clostridia bacterium
TCGAAACAGCCATGATCCTCTCCTCGCTCCCGCCGGATCTGTCCCAGCTCTTTATCAAACGGTACTTTGACGGATACACCTCAAAGGAACTTGCAGAAGAATACGGACTGTCACCATCAGGAGTACGAGCCGCATTGAGCCGTGCCAGAAAGCTCCTGAGAGAAAAACTGAAATAATAACGGAGGACGAATCTCATGAAAAAGAACAAAATGATCAATGCCGCAACCTGCGACGCAAGAGCTGTAACGGAAGAAAGTCTTGCTGGGTATGAAAATATCACTATCAATGCCGCGATTTTGATTGTCAATGAGCGTTCCAAGGAATTACTGAACAAATACCCTGTTACCATGAATGCGGCAACAGTTCTGGAAATCCCGGATGGAGAGAACATTGCCATGCAGAGCATTAACGGTAAAGGCGATATCGGCCCGGACGCTGACGGAACCGGTGTTTTCCTGATAGTCAATGGTAAACTATTCATTGCCGATGGCAGCCTGGACGCAGTAAGGAGCTACTACCGCATCATGGCGAACGGAAAGGTCCTGATGCCGAAAAGCTTTGAAGGGCAGTTTTCGAACATTCAGGTAAGAGGAAAGACCGAATACTATCCGGATGGCGCAACAATCCTGAAGGCAGATACGGAGATCGATGATCTGTTTATCGCAAGAGCTGCGAACACTCTGTACTACTGTTCCGGAAACCTCTTCTTCCTGAATGCCGGGATTGACGCAGAGAAGTTGCTTTCAAAGGGCCTGAAGTTCACCGCAAAGAGGGTCGTGATCGCAGAAAGCCTGATCGGCAAACTGGTGACTCTGTTTGATGAAGAAGCCGAGATCGTGAAGGTTCCGGACGGCACAAAGCTCATCGACGACGATCTGGAATTGAAGCCGAAGACCATCAAAAAGTACGGAACCAAGCTCTGTGTCACAGGCGACGTTTCCATCAAAGATGCCGAAGCCCTCTCTTCCCTGGAATACCTGTTCACTGACGGTACTGTCAGTGTAAACAAGGAACTGGAAGACGCCTTTGACGAAATCGAAAGCGTATATGACGAGCTAAGAACCATTGATCCGGATCTGGGGCTTATCGTGGATCGTCCCATGGTCAAAGTCGGCGCTTCGATGCTTGGGAAGTATCCGAAAGGCCTACGTGTCGAAGACTGCGCCAAGGTCACTCTCTCTGAGGATCTGAGTGTTGAAGACATCATGGAAAAATTGCAGATCGTGGATTGCGCAAAGGTAATCTGCTCAAAGGAGCAGGAAGAGGCCGTCAATATGATTGCTGAGGATGTAGCCATGATTCAGGTGTCAGGGCAGGATTCGGACGATGAAGATGGCGAGGGTGGAATGGTTGGCGGAATGCTCGGCTCCTTTTTCGGCAAGCTGAAAGATACCCAGATTATCAACGCTGCCGAGTATAAGATGTAAAGGCTTCAGCAAGTGATTATTATGGGTCATATGGAGCAGACGATGCTTCGAATGACCGAACGCCAACCCAAAATCCCATCCTGGGCAAAGGCCGAACAGATGGAGATCTGTACTCCACAGAAGGAACTCTGGAAATATGCAGATGAGCCGACTCCGGTGATAACCAAAAAGCGCAAAAGAATCCAAGCGGGAGAAAGCTTATAAGGGGCTTCTCTCCTCGATAAAAATACCGGATTGCTCGATAATTCCAGCAATCCGGTATCGTTTTGTCGGCCAACCTTGTCAGACAGATGCCCAGATCATTTTTGTCAAAACTTTCTTATGAGCATCCGCCTCAAGGGAAGTCTTTTTTTCAACAAAAATCCCTCCCTTGTCTTGGGAGGGATTTGTTATCGTTACAGAACCGGGTCGGTCCATTCACCGCCGGAGGAGCTGCCGCCGCCTTTGCCGCCGCCGGAGGCAATCTTGTTCTTACTGACCACGTCCTTGTCCATGAAGCCGATCACATTGTTCAGCTCGACCACGTAGCAATCGGACAACTCTTCGAGCACCTTGACCTCGGTGTTCTGCTTGAGTTCGGTCGGAACATCGATTCTCCGATACGTTTTGAAGAACGGCGCCTTGTTCTTTGCATAGCCGGTCCATTCCTTGTACGCGGCTTCGCCCTCAAAGCGCAGCAGCTCGGTCGGAACCGTGCCGATCTTTTCCGCATTCAGCAGGGAGCTGAGCGGCGCGCCCTTTTCGGTCACATCCGCATCCTCGCCGCGATCATAGATGTAGTAATACGCTTCGACGCCATCCGCCAGCACCACATAGGTGCCTGCGATCAGCTTATCCGCGAACAGCACACGCGCACCGAGCCGGACGGTCTCGCCGCCGCGTGTCCCGAACGAACCAAGATGGATATCCTGTCCGTCCTGTCCGCCGGAAGAGCTGCCGCCTCCGCCGCCACCGCCGCCGGACGACGGCTTGGTCTTCGAAATGCCCGCCGCGCGCATATAGCCCGTGCGGCCGTCCGCCAGCGTGACGCGCACCACGCCGCCCATTGTATCATCTACCGCGATTTCGGTGTTGCGGTTCGGCTTCGCGATCGGCGCGCCGGTCATGTACGGATTGTCGTAAACCTCGGCATTCGCCTGTGCATATCCCTTATACGAGGCAGCCTGCTTGCCATCGATCCGCAGGAACATCTTATCAATGAGCAGCTCGCCCTCTTCGAGGTCGGCAATGACCGCATAGTCGCCCCACTCACCGGTCACTTCGACGGTATCGCCAAGCGCAAATGTCTTGGCAAGAAGACCGATCGGCGCTTTGACAACCGCATCGATCGTTTCCGGCTCCGGCGTGGGCGTCGGCGTCGGCTCCGGAGTCGGTTCGGGCGTCGGCACTTCCGTCGGAACCGACGTCAGAACGGGCAATTCTGTTGCCGTGGGTTCGGCGGTCGGTTCGGGCGTTGCCTGTACCGGATCGTCGGTATTCGCTTCCTTCGTGCAGGCCGCAAAGCAAAGCATTGCGGCAAGCACAAAGATCAAAAGTCGGAATCGTTTCATGTTCTGTCCCTCCTTACGGCTTGACATACTCGGAATCGTAAGCGGTTCCGTACACAACATGGATGATGTTCCAGATGTATTCGTAGGACTCGGTCTTGGGCTTGAATGCCGCACGGTTCTGATACGCGATATAGCCGATGCTGCGGTGCACCACGCCGCCATAGATGATATACTGTTCGCCATCCTTTTCCAGCGTCATGTACGGACGCATCGACAGCTCGGGCGAGCACTGCGCATCACTGAAGCCGACCAGAACGTTCGTATATTGCACAACACCGCCGGTGGTCTTGAACACCGCGTCCTGTGCACCCTTCTTGTACGCATAGCCCGACTTGACCTTCGAGAAACTCTTCGTCAGAGCGGTCGAACCGAGATCGCTGTCCCAGGCAAGGATCGTGCCGTATTCGGTGAGCTTGAATCCCGAAATGCCCTTATTGATCAGCGTGGACTTCTTGTCCTTCGGAACGCCGGTAATCATACGGATGCCCTTGACGCCGGTGATGCGGATCGAGCTGCCCGCATACTGGAGGATGTTGTCAAATTCCTTGATGTGCTTTGCAGTCTGTACGCCGTCCTTGGTCTCCACGATCCAGACGCGCATGCCGGTCGGGTAGTTCGTATGCGGATCGGTTCCCTTGTAGGTGTATTCGGTCACAACCTTGGCCTTGACCGAGGCGGGGAGCACAACGGAATTGCCGCTCGTTACCGCGTACGGGACGCCGTCCACCTCGACCGTGCTGCCGTTAGGCAGATCGGACGCTTCAAAGTAGACGACGTTGCCGTTCGGATCATTTTCGAATACGATGCCGACCGAAACCTTCATGTTGCCCTTTCCGGTCTTATACGTGTAATCAAACGTCGTAACCGACTTTGTGAAGGTGATGATTCCGGTCGTTGTGTCGATCGTGCCGACGGAGGCGTCGATGGAGACATTCGCAATCTTGGACTTGTCCACAAGTTTGGTCAGATCGAACGTATACTTCGACGATTCATACTTGCCGACCTGTCCCTGAATCGTCTGATCGGCTTTCAGCTCGGTTACCGCCGTTGCGCCGAGATCAATCATCGGAATTGCATTGCCGTCGCAGGTCAGTTTCTTCAGCGCCGTGCACTTGGAAACATCGAGCGCCGTCAGCTGGTTCTTGGAGCAATCGAGCGTGTTCAGCTTCGTGTTTTTGGAAAGATCCAGTTCGAGCAGCGCGTTTTCGGCGCAGTTCAGATTTTGCAGCATTGCGCTGTCCGTCAGGTCGAGCTTTGCAATCTGGTTGCCGCTGCAATCCAGGGTCGTCAGCTTTTCATTGTTATCGACTTTCAGGCTCTTGAGCTCGTTCTTCTCGCAACGCAGTTCGAGGAGATCCGCCGCCTTGGAAACGTCAAGTTCCTTGATCTTGTTGGACGAGCAGTCCAGCGTGATCAGCTTCGTGTTCTTGGTGACGTCGAGC
>JAUMVL010000158.1 GCA_030530185.1 Clostridia bacterium
TCTATTTCCCACAGAACCATGTTCGGTTCATTGCCATCTCCAACGGTATCGACAGCAACGATAACGCGAGTGGAGAGATCGCCCCATTCCTTAACATCATGAACGAATGGTATGTTCGTGATACCTCCCGCAAGATACGGCAGGCAATCAAGATTCGCGCCGATGCCGGGCTTCCGCTGACAAACAATGTTCCGTATGGGTACAAGAAGTCCCCGGGCGATAAGTATAAATGGATCGTGGATGAAGAAGCCGCCGCGGTTGTAAAGCGTATCTTTCGTATGGCGATGCAGGGGGTCGGTGTCGGTGTAATTGCACGTACTTTGCAGAAAGAAAAGGTTGAGCGCCCCTCGTATTATATGCATACGCGAGGATACAATCGGTACGCGACCGATCTGAGCCGTCCATATGATTGGGCGGATAAGACCGTTTCGGATATTCTCGCGCGTCCGGACTATACCGGAAACACCGTGAATCGGAAGACATACACCGTTTCTTACAAGGATAAGACAAAGCATAAGAACAATGCTTCCGATTGGCAAGTGATTGAGAATACTCACAAGGCAATTATTGACAAGGAAACTTTCGACGCGGTGCAGAAAATTCGGCAGACAAGAAGACGAATTGATACGATCGACAGGGTAAATGTATTGACCGGATTGGTATTCTGTGCAGATTGCGGGAGCAAGATGTATAATCATCGTGGGCACAGAGTGCGCGGCAAGGTCGGGAAGGATGGCAGACCGGATATAGACAGCTATGAATGTTCGACCTACAAATTGACACGGAAGCATGAGGATGTACACTGTTTCAGCCATTATATCAGCAACTTTGCCCTGCGAAGTCTGCTCCTTGACGTGATCCGTGAAACGGCGGCCCATGCGATCACCGATCCCGACGCCTTTATGCAACGCATCCTGCAGGAATCGCAGATCAAGCGCGCCGAGGAAGCAAAGGAGTTGAAGCGGAAAACGGCAAAGGCGAAGAAACGTATCACCGAGTTGGACACTCTCATGCAGCGGCTGTTTGAGGAATACGCACTGGGACGATTGCCGCAGGATCGGTATGACGCCATGGTCGGTGGATATGAGCGGGAAAAAGCAGAATTGAAAGTGCTGCTGGCGGAGGATGAACGAGCATTGGATTCATTTGCCGAGGATTCCGAACGTGCGAAACGGTTTGTAGTTCTTGCCAGGAAGTACACGGACTTCACGGAATTGACGGATGAGATGATTTTAGAGTTTGTCGATAAAATTATCGTCCATACCGCTGACAAGAGCAGCGGAGTGCGGCAGCAGGAAGTGGAAATCTTCCTGAAGTATATCGGAAAAGTGGAGATCCCGGAGAGTCCGCAGGAGGAAGCAGTTGATCCGAAGATTCTTGCCTCGAAAGAGAAACGACGCAAGTATGCACAGGAGTATTATTTTACTGTAACCAAGCCGAAGCAGCAGGCGGCGCGGGCAGCGGCGAGAGCGGAAAAGGCGGCGAGGAAAGCAGCCGAAGTATCAGCGATATGCGGAGCATAGCCATGTGTTCCTCCCCTCAAAACATATTTATAACGCAAAACCGTTATATGGCTGACCGAAAGACGTTTCACCGGAAATGCTGGATCAGTGGTCCAGCATTTCTGCGCCGTCGATTAATCTGACTCCACCGGTGTCAGATTAACCCGGGATAAGCTTCTGTAATAATTTTGGTCCGCCGGACCAAAATTATGGAAGGTAGATTATCTACCGTTTTTCACTTCGTCGCACCGGCAACGAAGTCTCGAGAAGTCTCGAGATTTCTTGAGAATTTGCGACCAACGGGCAGTACAGAACAACTTCTGGTCCACCGGGCCAAAGGTAAAAAAGTCAGTGTTTCTCGACGATTTCAACTTCGTCTCCACTGGAGACGAAGTGAAGCACTGTGTATGCAACGGCTTGCGACGGCGATAATTATGTGCCGCTGGCACATAATTAATTCGTCCCCACCGGAGACGAATTTTCCCCGCGGCTGTGTATTTCGTGCCGTCGTGTAATGCTCCACGATAATTATTCCCCACCGGGGAACAATTTTCACTTCGACCCCAGCGGGAGCGATGTTCGTTGCTAACTTCTGCCCCGCTGGAACAGAAGTTAAAGCCAGTTCACTTCCCCGCCATTGACGCGGAAGTCGATATTTGTCTCCATTGGAGACAAATTATCACTTCAGACCCACTGGATCCGAGGTTGGAGCAACCGCACAAATTCTGTCCCGCTGGGACAGAATTTCCGAGATAATCATAATCTCGTTGCGTCGGGTCCCGGTGGGACCCGTTTGCAGCGCGTTATGCCTTTCGCTCAAACGCCTGCTTCGTCGCAACTTCTGTGCCACCGGCACACAAGTTAAAATGCGGCCCCGGTGAGTCCGAATAAATGAGTCGCCGTCGGCGCCGCATTTTCCACAACAGAAAAACAACACACAGGGCTTTCTTGCAGCCGGTTCGCAATATGCGGATCGGCTGCTTCTTTGCCCTGTTTTTCACCATGATCATCTTGATCACAGCAACACGGATCACTTCGTGCACATTGAGTACGAGGTTAGTGAAAAGGGTTAGACTTCCGACCCGCTGGGTTGGAAGTCGCCGTTAATCTCAGTCCCGGCGGGACAGAAGTTCCCATCCATGCTCGCACCGTGAAAATATGCGCCCACCGGGCGCATATTTCTCGGGAATGTTCCTACATCGTCGCTTCTTCCGAAAGGAAAATCTATAAGCAAAAAGGAAGTGATAACTACATGAAGCGACACTACAACACGTTTATCATCGCGGTCGATCACGGCTTCGGCAACGTCAAGACCGCAAACCATTGTTTCCCGTCCGGGCTGATCGCCCATGACGGAGAACCGACCTTCAACGAGAATCTTCTCGTCTATGAGGATCGGTATTACACCATCGGCGCCGGGCATAAGGCATACGACGCGATCAAAACCAACGATCTCGACTATTATCTTCTCACCCTTGCCGGTATCGCTATGGAACTGGAAGATGCAGGACTGACTGCCGCAGATGTATTCCTTGCAGTCGGACTGCCGCTCAAATGGGCGGGATCGCAAAAGGAAGCGTTACGGTGTGAATTGTTCCGCTGCCTTTGTCTAAAGAAGTCAACTAGAGATAGGCGCGTGTTTTGTAAATAGTTGAAACTACCCTTGACAAACTCCATCATTCAACCGTCCGGGCTTTCAGAAACTATTGGAGGATATAGAGCTTGGGTATGTCACGACCGTCATGGTTAAGGACCTATCCCGTCTCGGACGCCATTATGTGGAGGTCGGCAATTATACCGATACTTACTTCCCGGAACACGATGTACGCTTCATTGCGGTCAACGATATGGTCGACTCCGACGAGGGTGAAAACGAGCTGGCGCCGTTTCGCAACGTTATGAATGAGATGTACGCGAGGGACATTTCCCGCAAGATTCGCTGTTCGCACCGCTTGCGCGGGAATATGGGTGAGCCTCTGTCGCAGCCGCCCTACGGGTACATGAAATCGCCGGAGAACAAGAAGAAGTGGATCATCGATCCGGAACCCGCCGAGGTGGTGCGGACGATCTTCAAAATGACGCTGCAGGGGCAAGGCGCGGAATCGATCTGCCATTACCTGCAGGATCAGCAGATTCCGGTTCCCATGGCGCACTGGTTCGACAAAGGATTGCCGCGCGGAGGAAAACGTCCGCAGCAGGATCCGTATCGCTGGCGCATGAATACGGTGCAGAAGATTTTGCGGAATCAGGAGTATTGCGGGGACGTGATCAATTTCAAGACCTATTCAAAGTCCTTCAAGAACAAGAAACGGCTGGAGAATCCGGAGGAGAACTGGGTGATCTTCCGCGATGTTCACGAACCGATCATTGACCGCGAGACTTTTGAACTGGTGCAGCGCAAGCTATCCAAGACGAAGCGACGCAAGCCGAAGCCGGAGAACGGCGAGAAGAACATCTTTTCCGACCTGCTTGTCTGCGCCGATTGCGGAAAGAAGCTGTGGTACCACACGAACACGATCAATCCAGATATTCATTTCTTCGCCTGTTCCAACTATGAGAAAGACTATCGCGGTACGTGCAAAACACGGCACTATCTCCGCGCCGATGCGATCGAGACCATAGTCACCAACGAGCTGAAACGGCTTGCCGCCCTGCTCGAATACGACGAAGAAGCGTTTGTAGCGCTTTTGCAGCAGCAATCCGAAAAGGAACAATCTGCAGAGCGCAAGCGGATTGAAGCCGATTTGCAGAAAGCGACCTCCCGAAGCGAGCAGCTTGTGACGCTGTATGAAAAGCTTTATGAGGACAATCTTGCGGGCAAGGTCACGGACGAGTGGTTTGCACAATTATCGCAGAAATACGATCGGGAACGGTTGGAGCTGAAAGCAAAGACGGCGGAG
>JAUMVL010000159.1 GCA_030530185.1 Clostridia bacterium
CGGTACGGTCGGTGCGAACAAGAACAGCATCAAGATCATCGGTGACCACACCGATATGTATGCGCAGGGCTATTTCTCCTACGACTCCAAGAAGTCCGGCGGCTTCACGGTAAGCCACCTGCGCTTTGGCAAGAAGCCGATTCAGAGCCCGTATCTGATCGACCAGGCGGACTTTGCGGCGTGCCACAACTCGTCCTATGTCACCCGCTATGCAGTAGCCGAGGGCATTAAGGACGGCGGAACGTTCCTGCTCAACTCCCCGTGGACGCTCGATGAGATGGAGAAGGAGCTTCCCGCCAAGATGAAGAACGCGATTGCGCAGCATCATCTGAAGTTCTACAACATCGACGCCGTTAAGCTTGCTAAGGAAGTCGGCATGGGCGGTCGCATCAATACGATCATGCAGTCCGCGTTCTTCAAGCTCGCGAACATCATCCCGTCCGAGCAGGCGATCGAATACATGAAGGCCGCTGCCAAGAAGTCCTATGGCAAGAAGGGCGATGCGGTTGTTCAGAAGAACTATGACGCGATCGATGCAGGTGCAGGCGCGGTTGTCGAGATCAAGTACCCCGAGTCCTGGGCGACCACGACCGAGGGTGCGACGGTTGTTCATACGACCGACGATCCGTACTTCCACGAGTTCATCCAGCCGATTCTTGCGCAGGAAGGCGACAAGCTGCCCGTCTCCAAGATGAGCGCGGACGGCACGGTCCCGACCGGCACGACGCAGTATGAGAAGCGCGGCATCGCGATCGACGTTCCGGTTTGGATTCCCGAGAACTGTATCCAGTGCGGTCAGTGCTCGCTGGTTTGCCCGCATGCCTGCATTCGTCCGTTCGTTTTGAACGAGCAGGAAGAAGCGAATAAGCCCGAGGGCTTTGTGACCAAGGCTGCCGGCAAGGATATGCCGGGCATGACGTATCGCATGCAGGTCAGTCCGCTCGACTGCACCGGCTGCGGCAACTGCGTCGATGTCTGCCCCGCGAAGAACAAGGCGCTCGAAATGAAGCCGTTTGCCAACTCCGAGGTCGACCAGAAGAACTGGGATTACGCAATCAACCTTGCCGACAAGGAGCTCAATGTCAAGCGCAACACAGTCAAGGGAAGCCAGTTCCTCCGTCCGCTGTTCGAGTTCTCCGGCGCATGCGCAGGCTGCGGCGAGACGCCGTATGTCAAGCTGCTCACGCAGCTGTTCGGTGACCGTATGATCATCGCGAACGCGACGGGCTGCTCCTCCATCTACGGCGGTTCCGCACCGACGGTCCCGTACACGAAGAACGACAAGGGTCAGGGCCCGGCATGGGCGAACTCCCTGTTCGAGGACAACGCCGAGTTCGGTTACGGCATGCTGCTTGCTTCCAAACAGCGCCGTGCAAGCCTCAAGGAAACCGTTGAGAAGCTGATCGCGGTCGAGTGGGCCGATGCCGACATCAAGGCAGCCGGTGCCGAATGGCTCGAAAACTTCAACAACGCGCAGGGCAGCCGCACCGCGGGCGACAAGCTCGTTGCCGCGTGCAAAGATGCGATCTGCGAAGGCTGTGAGTGCGATGCATGCGTGCTGGCACGCAAGGTTGTTGCGGATGCCGATCAGCTCGTCAAGCCGTCCGTCTGGGTATTCGGCGGCGACGGCTGGGCGTATGACATCGGTTACGGCGGATTGGATCACGTTCTTGCGATGGATGAGGATGTCAACATTCTCGTCGTCGACACCGAGGTCTATTCCAACACCGGCGGTCAGTCCTCGAAGGCAACGCCGACCGGCCCGATCGCGAAGTTCGCGGCAGCCGGCAAGCGCACCAAGAAGAAGGATCTCGGCATGATGGCCATGTCCTACGGCTATGTCTACGTTGCCAAGGTTGCGATGGGTGCGAACCCGAATCAGCTCCTCAAGGCCGTCACCGAGGCAGAAGCCTACAACGGTCCGTCCCTGATCATTGCCTACGCTCCGTGCATCAATCATGGTATCAACATGGGCAAGAGCCAGGCCGAGGAGAAGAAAGCAGTCGAGGCCGGTTACTGGCCGCTGTACCGGTACAATCCGGACCTCGCAAACGAGGGCAAGAACCCGTTCGTGCTCGATTCCAAGGATCCGAAGGCGAGCTTCCAGGAGTTCATCCTCGGTGAGACCCGTTACTCCGCGCTGAAGAAGCAGTTCCCGGAGGTTGCCGACGAACTGTTCGCTCGCGCAGAGAAAGAGGCCGGCGAGAAGATCGACTACTACAAGAAGCTCAGCGAGCTCTGAGATTCATAAAAGACAAAACGAGCGCCCCGCGAAACCGCGGGGCGCTCATTTTGTATCACGAATGAATGTAGATCGAAAAGAAAAACAGCACCGATAGGGGTGCTGTTTCGATTTGGCTGAGATTACATCAGCTTGCAGACAGCTTCGGAGAATGCCGCCGGATCGTCGAGCGGGAGCCCTGCCATCAGCATGGCCTGCGCATAGATCAGTTCCGCATATTCCTTGAGCTTGTCGTCGTCAAGTGCAGCGAGCTTGGCAAACAGCGGATGATCGGGATTCAGCTCAAGGTGGAACGTCATCGGGACCGTGTCTCCGTTGGGCATCTGGCGCAGAACCTTATACATCTCCACACTCATGCCGTCCTCGCCGGTCAGGCAGGCAACGGACGATTTCAACCGGTCGGTCAAGCGCACATCGAGCACCTTGTCGCCGAGCGCCGTCTTGATCTTGTCGAGCAGCTCTTTGCTTTCAGTCTTCTTTTCCTCCATGGCTTTTTTCTCGTCCTCAGAGGAGAGGTCGAGCGTCGGATCGGAGACTGATACAAACTGCTTGCCGTCATATTCGCGCATCACGCGCAGCGCAAATTCATCCACGTCGTCAGTGAGGCAGAGAATATCGTAGCCTTTTTCGGCAACGCGTTCCGTTTGCGGCATCTTCAACACATGCTGCAAGCTGTCACCCGCCGCATAATAGATGTTCTTTTGCTCTTCGGGCATGGCGTCCACATACTCTTTGAGGGTAATCTCCTTTTCAAGCGAACGCGAGTGGAACAGCAGCGTATCCTTCAAAAAGTCTGCATTGACGCCATAGTTGTCGTACACGCCGAACTTCAGCGTGCGGCCGAACGAGCGGAAGAATTCGCTGTATGCATCGCGCTCGTCCTTGATCATTCGCAGCAGCTCCTGCTGGATTTTCTTTTTCAGATTGTTTGCAATTGCGGACAGCTGGCGGTCATGCTGCAACATCTCACGCGAGATGTTGAGGGACAGATCCGGCGAATCGACGAGACCCTTGACGAACCCAAAGTACTCCGGCAGCAGCTCTTCGCACTGCTCCATAATCATGACGCCGTTGGCATACAGCTTCAGACCGCGCTTATAGCCCTTGGTGCCGAAGTCGAACGGCGGCTTCTTGGGCAGATACAGCAGCGCCGTATAGGAAAGCATGCCTTCGGTGCGGATGTGCAGCACACTTGCCGGCTCCTCGAAGTCGTAGAACGTGTCGCGGTAGAACTGGTTGTACGCATCCTTGCTGATCTCGTTCTTGTTCTTGTTCCAAAGCGGGACGCGGCTGTTCAACGTCTGATCCTCGTAGACGGTTTCATATTCGTCCTCGGTACCCTCTTTCTTCTCCTGTCGGCCGACCTGCATCTTGATCGGATAGCGGATGTAGTCGCTGTATTTTTTGACAAGCGACTTCAGTCGGTAGTCCTGCAGGAATTCGTCGTAGTTTGCTTCCTCACCGTTTGCTTTGAGGTGCAAAACGATCTTGGTGCCGATCGGTTCATAGTCGCACGGGGAGACTGTGTATCCGTCTTCACCGGTGGATTCCCAAACAGCCGCAGGTTCGCCCTCCTTATGCGAGTAGACGGTGACCTTGTCCGCTACCATGAACGCCGAATAGAACCCGACGCCGAATTGACCGATTACATTGATGTCATCAGCGTTTTCGAGCTGTTCGGAGAAGGCGCGCGTGCCGCTCTTGGCGATCGTGCCAAGGTTCGATTCCAACTCCTCGCTCGTCATGCCGCAGCCGTTATCGGTTACGGTCAGCGTGCGCTCAGCCTCGTTCGGCTCAATACGAATCTCATATTCGTCACGGTTGATGCCGGTGTTGCCGGTTTGCATTGCCGCATAGTAACGCTTGTCGATTGCATCGGACGCGTTGGAAATCAGCTCCCGCAGAAAAATCTCGCGATGCGTGTAAATCGAATTGATCATCAAATCCAAAAGACGCTTGGATTCGGTTTTGAATTGCTTTTTCGCCATATCAGTTTTCCTCTTGTTCCGTCAAACATTTGGCACTCCCTTTCGATGAGTGCTAACCATAGTGTAGCGCGTTCCTCCCCAAAATGCAAGGGATGCCGGAACGGTTTTCCAAGAATGTCACATTTTGGATTTCTCTTTC
>JAUMVL010000160.1 GCA_030530185.1 Clostridia bacterium
GCTTCACCTTTGTGCAGGAGGGCTCGGTCGGCATCTTCTATCTCGACGGCATCGCGGCGTTGACCGTGCGGCTCTACGGCGTGACCGGACGTCCCGTGAAGCTGTTTGCCGAAAACAACACCGTCACCGTGTCCGAGCTGAAGCTATACACCCGATAACGAAAGGAGCATTCCCATGCGGAGTCTGCTGGATGTCAACAACCCGATCATGCGCTTTCTGACGGCCGCCTTCGATCTGATGGCGCTGTCGGCGCTGTGGCTGCTCTTTTCCGTGCCGATCGTCACGATGGGCGCGGCAAGCACGGCGCTGTACCATGCGGTGTATCATCATGTGCGAAAGGGCGAGGACTATCTCTGGCACAGCTTCTGGTCGGCATTTCAGGAAAATTTCAAGCGCTCCACGCTGTGCTGGCTCGCTGCGCTTGCTGTGCTTGGCTTGTTGATCGCGGACGCCGCCGTGCTGCGCGGCCGGTATTTGAACGGCGCAGCATTCGGATGGCTTTATTATGTGATTTTGGGACTTTTGGCGCTGGCGCTGACGTGGACGGTCTATCTTGCCGCATACGCCGCGCGATTCCGAGGCACGGCGGGGGAGGTGCTGCGGTTCAGCTTTTTGCTGTTTCGCGCGCACCCGCTCATCCTGCTCGGCGTACTTGTCATCGTGCTCGGCGGGATCGCGCTCGCGCTGACGCTGCCCGCCATGGTGATTTTCATTCCCGGCGCCGTATACCTCGGCGCGTCTTTCCCGATGGAATCGACTTTTTATCGGCACATGCGCCCCGAAGACAAAGAGCGCATCGAAAAGGAGAAAAAAGAAGCATGAATCAAAAACTGTTGTTTGCAAGAGCGTATGAAACGGAGGCGGCAAAGCGAATCCCCGAAACGGACCGCCCGCTGTTCCACTTAACGCCCTACACGGGCTGGATGAACGACCCGAACGGTTTTTCCTTCTACAACGGCAAATATCATCTGTTTTATCAGTATAACCCGTATGATACGGTGTGGGACGCGATGCATTGGGGGCATGCCGAAAGCAGCGACCTGCTGCATTGGACCTATCTGCCCGCCGCCATGGCGCCCGATACGTGGTACGACGAGGCCGGCGTTTATTCGGGCAGCGCGGAAACGCTTTCCGACGGGCGGCACCTTTTGCTCTATACCGGCGTCCGCAAGGAGGGCGGCGAGAGCGGCACGGAATACCAGTCGCAATGCGTGGCGATCGGCGACGGACGGGAGTATCATAAGGTTATGATCAACCCGGTCATCTCGGAATCGACGCTCCCGGACGCCTTTGACCGCAGCAACTTCCGCGACCCCAAAGTCTGGCGCAAGCCCGACGGGACCTACGGCTGTGTCGTCGGCACTCGACGGGAAAACGGCCTCGGCGCGCTGCTGCAGTATGAAAGCAAAGACGGACTGCACTGGTCGTTTGTCGGCGTGCTGACCGAAAACGACGGACGGCTCGGACTGATGTGGGAATGCCCCGATTTCTTCCCCCTCGACGGCAAGGCGGTCGTTTTGATCAGCCCGCAGGATATGCTGCCCGAAGGGTTCGAGTATCACAACGGCAACGGCACCGTGGCATTGATCGGGCGATACGACGAAGAGACGAAGCGCTTTGTTCCGGAACAGGATCAAGCGATCGACTACGGCATCGACTTCTACGCCCCGACGACGCTGCTTGCGCCCGACGGACGGCGCATCATGGTCGCGTGGATGCAGAACTGGGATACGACCAAGCTCTCTGCGCAGACCGAAAGCCGCTGGTTCGGGCAGATGACCATCCCGCGCGAGCTGTCGATCCAAAACGGTCGGCTCTATCAGCGCCCCGTGCGCGAACTGGAGCAGCTTCGCTCCAACGAAGTCCGGTACACCGGCGTACGGTTTACGGATGTAATCCGGTTGGATGGCGTTGAGGGGAGAGCGGTCGACCTCGAAATCACCGTGCGCCCCGCGAGTGACGCGCCGCTGTATCACAAGTTTGCCGTGCGGTTCTTCCAAAATGAGCAGTTCCATACCAACCTGAGTTATCGACCACACGAGTCGGTTCTCAAAATCGACCGCAAGTTTTCCGGCTCGCGCAGGGCGTACATCCACCAGCGCCGCTGCCTCGTGCCGAATCGGAACGGCGAGATTAAGATCCGATTGATCCTCGATCGGTTCAGCGCCGAAGCGTTCCTCAACGACGGCGAACAGACCGTGACGGCAACGGTTTTGACCGACCTTTCGGCAACGGGCATTTCGTTCTTTGCGGACGGCGCGGTCGAGATCGACGTAACCAAGTATGACTTAATCGGAGGCAGCAACACATGAAATCGTATGATGTCGTCGCGCTCGGCGAGCTGTTGATCGACTTTACCGAAAGCGGTATCAGCGCGCAGGGCAATCCCCTTTGGGAAGCCAACCCCGGCGGCGCGCCGTGCAATGTGCTGGCGATGCTGAATAAGCTCACTCATAAAACCGCCTTTATCGGCAAGGTCGGAAAAGATGTCTACGGACGACAGCTTTGCGATGTCGTGACCAAAGCGGGCATCGATACAAGCGCGTTATTGTTCGATCCCGAGGTGCATACGACGCTTGCCGTCGTGCATACGTTCGAAAACGGCGATCGGGACTTTTCGTTCTATCGCAACCCCGGCGCGGATATGATGCTGACAAAAGACGAATTGCCCGAGCAAATGCTCAACTCCTGCCGCATCTTCCATTTCGGTACGCTCTCCATGACCCATGACGGCGTAAGGGAAGCGACCAAAGCGGCTGTAGCAATCGCCAAAGACGCCGGCGCTCTGATCTCCTTCGATCCGAACCTGCGCCCGCCGCTGTGGAGCAGCGAAGCCTTGGCAAAGGAGAATATCGAATGGGGACTTTCCCAAGCGGACATCGTCAAGATCGCAGACAATGAAATCGTGTTCCTGACCGGCGAAACAGACTACGACAAGGGCGCGGCGATCCTGCAAGAACGCTATCCGAACATCAAGCTCTTAAACGTCACGCTCGGCGCGGACGGCGCGATCTCTTTCTGCAGCGGACACCGGGTATTCGTCCCGGCGTTCCGGCTCGGCGGCACGATCGAAACGACCGGCGCGGGCGACACGTTCTGCGCGTGCGTGCTGCATGATGTGCTCGGCAACGGCGTCGAAAACCGTACCGTGGACAGTCTCAAAACCATGCTCCGCTTTGCGAACGCCGCGGCGTACCTTGTTACAACGAAGAAGGGCGCGATCCGTTCGATGCCGAATCGTGCCGAAATCGAATCGATACTTTCCTAAACTTCTCTCCTCCAAACAAGCGCAGGGCCGATCGACCTTGCGCTTGTTTGCGGTCTGCCCGGCAGACAGCCCCCGAATAAGCGGCTTTCCCCCGGAATCCTTTGTCAAAAACAAGCATCGAGAAGCGACTGAATGGCGTTGTGACGAACCTAATCCCGACGAAGAATGGATAGTATTCCTTTTCTGCAGTAAAAATGTAGTAGTGAAAAACACAAAGAAAAAGTCCCATATAGAACGCGAGAAAACATTAAGGTGCAACATAAATGTGGTGGAAACTACTGCGGACTTCAGAAAAAAGAGCTAGAAATAATGTATATTTTCGGACAAAATGCATATTTTGATCGTTGCTAAAATGAAAATGTTGCACCTATGTTGCACAAAAAGGAAAAACAAAAAGTCCGAAAAACATAGAGTTTATCGGACTTTTATGGCGTCCCCGGCGCGATTCGAACGCGCGGCGTTCCGCTTAGGAGCGGAACCTTGAATTGACAAATCCCTATATATGGGGCTTTTTTGTCCGGAAAACAGGTGTTTTTGGTAATTCCAAAATGCCAATAAGTCCATATATTTAGGCATTTTTCAATAAAAATGTGGTGGAAAATGTGGCACCTGAGGCTTTTTGGCATTTTTCGGACTAAAAACTATTGTCGATTTCCAGTCCCATACCATTCTGCTTTCTGACCTCTTGGTTGTTACAGCCCTCGTTCAACAGGAAAGAAATTATTTACTTGCGGCACGGATTGACGGAAGAAAAAAGAAGTTTTATAATGTGGTTAGACATTGCTAACCATCGCACTGTACAGCATAAGTTGGGGTCCAGAATGAATATAGAATCGAAGCGTGAGCGTGAGAAGAGAATCTTCTCCGAAATGATCGGTCTCTATTGTCGCCGAAATCACCATACAAAACAGGGAAAGCTGTGCGCGCAATGCGAGAAATTGAATGTTTACGCCAGAAACAGAAGTGATCACAGCCCTTTTATGGAAACAAAAACCTTTTGCTCAAACTGCAAAGTGCATTGCTACAAGCCTGAAATGCGCCAAAAGATCCGTGCCGTCA
>JAUMVL010000161.1:0-1433 GCA_030530185.1 Clostridia bacterium
TTCGCAATCGGCAACGGCGCGCACGAAGCGCTGAACAATGTGCTGGCCAACAAGACCGGCAAGTCCGACAACCTCGTCAAAGCAGTTGAGGATGAAGTCATCAACGGCGAGAACGCAAAGAAAGTCACCATTGCAGGAAAGGATATCGAGACGTATTCCGAGAACGTCGAGAATGCGCTGCAGAACGGCGACATCAACAAGCTCATCCCGAACGCGGTGGAATATGTCACCCGTGCGGATTGGACGAAGGGCTGGGCTCCGGTATGGGGCATCACCGCAACCGATGAAATGCTTGTCGGTTTGAAGAACCAGAACTATCAGCTGACTGAAAACGGAAACGGCCTCACCTGGGGCGCGAACAACGGTCTGCGGCTGATCGACATGATGCTTACCGACGAAAACGGCAACATGACCGGTGTCGTTGATATCACCGATCCGATGTGGGATCAGCTGTTGGAGAATGTAACGCTCGAAGAAGCCGTCAACTTCATGGAGAAGGCGGGCGACGAGTTTGAAGTCATCAACTCCATCGGCCTGCATGAAGTCCGTCTGAACGATGGCCCGATCGGTTTTGTCAACGATCAGGTCGGCAGCTACTTCACCGGTTGGAGTGCTTCCGAGAAGGATGAACCGACCTATGTTTCCGAAAACGATGAGTACGGCAAGTACTTCATGGCCACGTTCCCGACCGAGCCGGTCGTTGCGGCAACGTTCAATCAGGAACTGGTCGAGCGCGAAGGCGAGATGCTCGGTGAAGATGGCCTCTGGTCGAATATCACCGGCATCATGGGCCCTGGCCTGAACATCCACCGTGCAACCTACTGCTCGCGTAACCACGAGTATTATACCGAAGACGCAATGATGACCAACCTCATGGGCGATGCAGTCTCCAAGGGCGCTCTGAAGAAGGGCATGATGACCGATCCGAAACACTTCGCGCTGAACCATCAGGAAGCCAACCGTTCCGGTACGTCCACGTTTGTCACCGAGCAGGCTGCCCGTGAAATCGAGCTGAGAGGCTTCCAAGGCTGTCTCGAAGGCAACTATGCGCGTTCGCTGATGACCGCGTTCAACCGTCTCGGCACCGTCTATTCCGGCGCACATGCGGGCCTGCTGAAGCAGATCCTCCGCAACGAGTGGGGCTACACCGGTGCGGTCGTTACCGACATGATCAACGGACCGGAGTACATGAACTGGCGTGATATCACGTTCGCGGGCGGCGGCGGATGCCTGACCTCCACGACGTATCAGGATTCGCAGATCGGTTCTCCGCTCTCCGCAGACAACATGAAGAAAATCCAGAAGGATACCGCATTCCAGCAGGAACTGAAGGATATGCTCAAGTATGACCTCTACACGTTCGTTCAGTCGAACGCAATGAACGGTATCACGAGCGACACCAAGGTTGTCCGCGTCTATCCGTGGTGGGAGAT
>JAUMVL010000161.1:1461-4319 GCA_030530185.1 Clostridia bacterium
GGCCTGCGTGTGGTATGTACTCTCCCTGACCAAGAAAGAACACTAAGGAGGACACAGCCATGAAAGAAAAGAAAACTCTGGGCTTTTATCTCGTAGCTGTTTCGACCATTCTTACCGTTGTCAGCGCGATCCTGTATAACAATGCGCTGATGAAGACGAGCACAACGACCACGCTGCTGATCATCGCAGCAATCGTCGGCGCGGCAGCGTTCGCAATCGCGCTCCTGCTCGGCAAAGAGATCCCGAACCTGCTCGTGGCTGCGCATGCAGTGCTCGTGATGGCGGCGCTCGGCGTTTCGATCGCCCCGATGGTCAACGAAATCGGCCTCGTATATGCAGGCTTGAACCCGCAGAGCAATCTGACCGGCTATATCACCTTCGCAGTGTTTGCCGGCATCACCTGGCTCATCGCCGTGGTTGCGGCCTTCATCGGTACGAACAAGCAAAACGCGTAAACCTGGACTTAAGGGACGGCGGTGGCATTGCTGCCGCCGCCCTTTCCATATCAAGGAGGAATCATGAGAAAACTTGGGATCACGATGACATGCATTACGGCAGTCCTCGTGCTGTGCACCGTGCTTTTTGGATGGATACTCGGAAAGCCTGCCACATATGGAAATGCAGACGGAAGCTTCCGGCATATCACGGCACGCGACTCGTTTGCATCGGTCGAACGGCATCCCGCGTTTTCTGATTTTTCCTCATTTATCCAGCCGTGGAAGGATGCGCTCAACCAGACCGTTACGCCGCGTCTGTCCATGGAATTCGTCTGCTTGCAAAATCGGACCAGTATATCATCGATCCTTGACGGCCTCAATCGAGTGGTCGATGCGCAGCAGGCCGGGAATCTGACATATTGCGATTTCTATACCGACGCCGAGCGCGCAGCCGAGCCGGACAAGGAGGAGACCGGCTTGATTCTTTTGCACGGCAAACCCGACATGCCGGTAGCGGTACTGGCGAGCGGAGGGGCATTCAAAAGCGTCTGCCTGTTTTTAGAGGGCTTCCCGGTGGCAAACAAGCTGTTGGAGCAGGGCTATAACGTCGCAGTGCTGAAGTATCGTGTGAATCCGAACGCGGGAGGCGATTTTGATACAATAACCGCTGAACAGGGGCCGATCGCGAATGAGGATTACGCTCGTGCGATTCACTTCCTGTTCGACCGTCAGAAGGAACTCGGCATCTCAATGGACGGCTATTCCGTATGGGGCTTTTCCGCGGGCGGACGGCTTACGTCTATGTGGGGCCTGGATAATGCATTCGGCTATGCGGCAAACGGATTGCCTGCACCGCAGGCGATGATTCTTGTTTATTCCGGCTGGTATGAGCCGCAGTATGAGGGCTTGTACAAAGCGATGCCTCCGACGTACTTCGCTTATCTGCCCGACGACGATGTGATCGGCGCGGAATACGCCGCACGGATTCCTGCGTTCATCGATTATCTGGATCGGCAGGGAACGCCGACCGCGTTCGATACCTATTATACGGCAAAGCACGGCTTCGGCGAAGGACGCGGAACGGATGCCGAGGGTTGGATGAATCATGCTGTTGCATTTTGGCTGGCGCAGGGAGTATCATAAAAGATCATCAGGTAAAAGGAGTTTTTATGCAGAAACAGACCTTTCTCTGGCAGCACCCGACTATGGGCGTCTGCTATTATCCGGAACATTGGGACCGGTCTATGTGGAAAAGCGATTTGCAGCGCATGAAAGCGGCAGGAATTGAGGTCGTTCGCAGTGCAGAGTTTTCGTGGACCTTGATCGAGCCGCGCGAGGGGGAATTTCATTTCGAACTGTTCGACGACTATCTGAACCTCTGTGCAAAGGAAGGGATCGGCGTGATCCTCGGTACGCCGACGGCGACGCCGCCCGCGTGGCTGACCGAACAATATCCCGAGGTGCTGAACGCTTTGCCGGACGGGACGCTGCTGCGGCACGGCGGCAGACGGCACTATACCTACAATTCCCAGGTATATCAAAAGCTGTGTGCGCGGATCGTCATGGAGATGGCGAAGCGGTGGGGACGGCACCCCGCGGTGGTCGGCTGGCAGATCGACAACGAGCTGAACTGCGAGACGGACGAGTTTTATGCCGAGGCCGATCACGTTGCATTTCGTGCGTTTGTGCAGAAAAAGTATAAAACGCTCGATGCGCTCAACGACGCCTGGGGAACGGCTTTTTGGAGTGAGGTTTACACGGATTGGTCGCAGGTGCGTTGCCCGCGTCCCGTGCTGAACGGCGGGGTAAATCCGCATCTGCGGCTCGATTATGCGCGCTTTGTTTCCGACAGCTGTATTCGATTTGCCAAAATGCAGGCGGATATTTTGCGGCAGTACCAAAAGCCGGGCGATTTTATTACGACGAACGGACTCTTCGGTCACCTTGACAATCATGTACTTGAAAATGAAGTGCTTGACGTCTACGCCTACGACAGTTATCCGGATTTCGCGTTTGAAATCGACCGCGATCCGCTGCATTCGCGGGATCTGAACGACCGCAAATGGTCCAGAAATCTGATTGAAACGCGTTCGGTCTGCCCGCATTTTGGAATCTTGGAGCAGCAGTCCGGAGCAGGCGGCTGGGTGAACCGCATGGAGATGCCGGCGCCGCGTCCCGGTCAACTGACGCTGTGGGCGATGCAGTCGGTTGCACACGGAGCGGACTTTGTGTCGTTTTACCGTTGGCGCACGGCTGCATTCGGCACGGAATTGTATTGGCACGGGATTCTGGACTACGATGGGCGCGACAACCGAAAGCTTAGGGAGGTTACCGCGTTTAGCAAGCTGCTGCATTCGCTCGCGCCCGTGTGCGCCTGCGCGTGTACGAGGCGGAATACGGCGAGGGGGAGCGTGTCGACCG
>JAUMVL010000162.1 GCA_030530185.1 Clostridia bacterium
GAATTTGCGTTCACCGGCGTCGAAAAGGTCAACCGTACCGGCAACTCGAACCGGCATACGCCGATGAACATGGAGTCGAGCATCATCGACTCGGACAATATTTTCTTCTCATGGGCCGCGATGAAGATGGGCTGGGAGAAGTTCAAGTCGTATCTGAGCTACGTCGGCGTCGGCGAGAAGGTTCCGTTTGAGCTGACAACGGACAGTGCCTCTCAGATCAAGAACGAAGACAGCCAAGAGACCTGGGATTTACTGGCCATGTCCGGCTACGGACAGGGCGAGATTCTGATTACGCCGCTTCAGATGGCGGCCTATATCGGCGGGATTCACAACGGCGGCGTTGCGATGGCGCCGTACATTGTCGATTCACGCTGGCAGGCGAAGGGAACCGAGTACATTCAAACCGACAAGCATGAGCCGACGGTTTGGAAAACGATGTGCTCCAAGATCAATGCCGATACGCTCGAGGAAATGATGAAGGGCGTGTGCGCCGTGCCGGAGGAGCACGGCGGTACGGCCAAGTGGCTCGGCGTGCGCCGCGTCTTTACGATTGCGGGCAAGACGGGCACCGCCGAAATCGGTACCGGCAAGGTCAAGGATCGCGAGCTTGCCTGGTTCATCGGGTTCCGCTCCTGCTACAAGGACGGCAGCGGCGACGTCAATCCCGATGAGGAGCGTCTGGTGCTCGTGATGCTCGAGTTTGATATCAAGAACCCGCCTGCGGAGTACACGCTGATGAAATTCAAAATTGCGCGTGAGCTTCTGAAGGACGACGATTTGACCAAGCCGAGCCAGACGGAAGACTGCGTCGTCGGCGGCTGATCGGTTCGTTTCCGCTTCCCCAGAAGGAGCGGAGAACCCTGCTGTCAAAGCACACGTCTTGCACCGAACGCATACATTGTCGGAGGGGGACAGTTTATGAAAACAATTATTTTCACCGGCGGCGGGACCGCAGGCCATGCGACGCCGAATCTTGCATTGATGGAACAGCTCGATCGCCGCGAGTGGGACGTGCACTACATCGGAACCGCCGACGGCGTCGAAAAGCAATTGGTCGGGAATCGGAGCGATGTCACCTATCATGAGATCGCATGGGGAAAGCTGCGCAGATATTTTGATTGGAAGAATTTCACCGATCCATTCCGCGTGATCAAAGGCTATTTTCAGTCAAAGAAGCTCATTAAGGAGTTGAAGCCCGCCGTGCTGTTTTCCAAGGGCGGGTTCGTATCCGTACCGGTCGTCGCGGCGGCAAAGGGCAAATGTCCCGTTGTCGCACATGAGTCGGACTATACGCCCGGCCTTGCCAACAAGCTTGCCGCGCCGTTTGCCGATACGATCTGCGTGACGTTCTCCGATACCGTCCGGTTCGTTCGCGGCAAGGGCGTTCATACCGGAACGCCGATCCGGCCGGAGCTGTATCGCGGCAGCCGGGAAAAGGGCCTTGCGTTTACGGGCCTGTCCGGCAAAAAGCCGATCCTTTTGATGATTGGCGGAAGTCTCGGGGCGCAGGCCGTCAACGAAGCGCTGCGTCAGGCGCTGCCGCTGCTGCTGCCCGACTTTGACGTGGTGCATCTTTGCGGCAAGGGCAAGGTCGAGCCCGCTTTGCATGCAGACGGGTATCTTCAGTATGAATACATCAACGAGGAAATGGCCGATCTGTTCGCAATGGCCGACATCGTGCTGTCGCGCGCGGGCGCCAATGCCGTTTTTGAATTGCTCGCGCTGCAAAAGCCGATGCTGCTCGTGCCGCTGACTGCTGCGTCGTCGCGCGGGGATCAGCTTTTGAACGCGGAATATTTTGAAAAGAACGGTTATGCGAAAACGCTTTTGCAGCAGGACATGACGCCGGTTGCGCTGTCCGAAGCGCTGCACGATCTGTATAAGAACCGAGAAACGTATCTTGAGGCGATGCGTACGGCGAAAAACGTTGACGGCACGCAGCCGATCCTCGATATCATTCTGCGGGCGGCAAAGGCATGACCGAGCATCTGATTCAATCGTTAACAACCGAAGCGGCAGGGGAAGCCCTGTCCGCTTTGTGTTCTGTCGCCAAGACCAAGGCGGGAAAAGAGGAGATCGAGACGCTGCTCGGCGGCCATCAAACGCTCTGGAACCTGTTACAAAGCGATTCGCCCAAGGTGCGCAAGAACACCTATCGCCTGCTCGGCGCGCTCGAAAACCCTGCGGACGCCGCGCCGCTTTGCGAGGCGCTGCAGCGGGAAACGACGCTGTTTGCGGTGCCGAGCCTGCTGCTTGCGCTCGGCAGCCTCGGAGCGGAGGAAGCGCTGCGGTCGTATGTCGTACCGGTCTCCGAAAATGTCGAGATGGACAAGCATGTTGCGGCGATCGCGACGGCCTATGACAAGGCCATGCAGCGGTTCGACCGCAGGGAGACGGATCGGCTTTACCGGCTTCCCGCCGCGCGCGAGATGCTGTGCTTTGCCCCGAAGGGCTTTGCAAAGGAGCTTTTGAACGAGCTGGATGCGCTCGGCTTTACCGGGAAGATTGTCGGCAATGCGGTTCGCATCCTGACGGCGGACATCGCGCGCGTATATTGCGCGGGGTGCATGACGGAAACGCTGCTTCCGATCGCAAAGGATGTTCCGCTCGATCCCGTATCGATTGCCAAAACGGTCGGCGCGTGCATCGGAAAGCGTTACCGCATCGAGCTGCGCGGATACCTCAAGGACCGTACCAAGTTTATCGAGCGGCTGAAAACGCGGCTCGACGGCGTCAACAGCCCGTCGAACTACGACTGCGAGCTTCGCATCGAGTGCCGCAATACGACGGCGGACCTGTATTGGAAGCTGTGGAACGTGCCGGACGAGCGCTATGCGTGGCGCGTCGGAACGATCCCCGCGTCGATCCATCCCGCGACGGCGACGGCACTTGCGTGGCACTTGAAGGGCATCCTAAACGGCAAGCGTGTGTCGGTCATGGACCCGTTCTGCGGCAGCGGCACGCTGCTGTTCTGCATGGAAAAGGTCTGCGCGGTCAAAAGTCTTTTGGGCGTCGATCAAAGCGGCAAGGCCGTGGAAATTGCGCGGAAGAACGCGCGGGCGGGGGAAAGCAAGGCGCGGTTTGTGTGTCGGGATATTTTGCGCTTTACTGCCAAGCAGGGCGCGGACGTGGTGATTTCCAACCTGCCGTTCGGCAACCGCGTGGGCAGCCATCGAAATAACGAACGGCTCTATGCGGCGTTTGTGCATAAGCTCCGCTGCCTCTTGGCAGACGGCGGCACGGCGCTGTTATACACGGCGGACGGCAAGCTGATGGAACGGCTTTTGCAGAACGAAAAGAGTGTAGAGCGCGTCGAAACGCTGCGCACCGAGGCCGGCGGGCTGCAGCCGTGGGTGTTTATCGTCAAAAAACGACAGACCAAGCCGACAGAATAAATTCTTTGGGGGAATGAATATGGAAACAACGTTGCAGACAATGTGGGAAGAATTTTTTGCGGCGCGCGACGCGCTTCAAAAGGTCTTTAAGATGGAGAGCGACTATACGTATCCGGTTTGCGCGGGGCTGTATGTCGGCGCGGGCAAGCCTGTGGACGAGGAACGGCTGGACGACTGCAAGCACATGGTGAAGAGCTCGGTCGGCATCTTTTCCAACTTCCGCGGCGTCGTGCAGCTGCCGCTGCTTTCGATGCTCGCGCTCGACGACGATCCGCAGAATCGGTGGGAGCGGACGCAGGCCAACTATCAGATTTTGAAGGAGCACTTTTTCGGCTCGGAATATCTGGCGCTTGTGGCGGCGCTGCTTTGCGATTCGGCAAAGGATGCGGACGTGCCGGCGCTTGCCGAGCGCGGCCGGACGCTGTATAACCGCATGAAGAAGGAGCATCCGTTCCTGACCGGGCAGGAGGACAGCGTATTTGCGGTGCTGCTGGCCGAGAGCGCACGCACCGACGACGAGCTGATCACGGACATGGAGGCGTGCTACCGCCTGCTCGACGAGCGTTTCCCCAAGGGCGACGGTATGCAGACGGTGTCACACATTCTGGCGATGCTGGACGGCGAACCGACAGAGAAGGCGAACCGCGTGCTGCGTTTGTTTGACGCGCTGACCGCTGCGGGATGCAAATACGGCAAGGAACGTGAGCCGGCGATCCTTGCGGCGCTTTCTGCGCGGCCGGAGCCGGTGGAAACGCTGACGGAGGAGATTGCCGAAACCGACCGGTATTTCCATGAACAGAAGGGCTACCGCGGCGTCTTTGGACTTGACCGGCGGACGCGGTCGATGCACGCGGCGATGCTCGTTTCGACCTACCATGCGCGTAAGGACGCGGATGCTTCGGCACAGGGCGA
>JAUMVL010000163.1 GCA_030530185.1 Clostridia bacterium
CGATAGATCTTGCCCATCCATTGCGCGTCGCGCTTTGCAAGATAGTCGTTGACCGTGACGATGTGCACGCCCCGGCCCTCGAGCGCGTTCAGATACGCCGGCAGCGTTGCGACGAGCGTCTTGCCCTCGCCGGTCTTCATCTCGGCGATGCGCCCCTGGTGCAGCACCATACCGCCGAGCAGCTGCACGTCAAAGTGCCTCATCCCGACCGTGCGCACCGCGGCCTCACGCACCGCGGCAAACGCATCGCACAGCAGGTCGTCCAGCGTCTCTCCGGCCTGTAAACGCGCCTTGAACGCATCGGTGCAGGCGCGGAGCTCTTCGTCGCTCATCGCCCGGTATTTCGGCTCCAGCGCGTTGATCTGATCGACGCGCGGACGCAGTTTTTTCAGTTTGCTTTCACTCGTGTTGCCGAGCAAACGATCCAAAAATCCCATGACCATACTCCTGTCATTGTAATACGGACAGTATAACATATTTTTTCCCATCCGAAAAGCCCTGATTATGGCGCGGACGAAAACGAATCATGTCAAACCTGTAAATCCGCTCTGTGATCCCCTCCGCATCCAAACGATCGTCCCCGTTCCAGACAAAAGCAGGGCCGGCTTCCGCTCGGTCGCTCTTACGCAAAAACGATGTAAGATTCTTGCAAAATCGGGAGTTTCTTCTATATTATTATTTACAGGACCTTGGACATATGGTATACTGGATGCTATCAAAAGTGGGGGTATTTGGCCTTGCGCATCAAGGGCTTGATTCTGCAGCATTATCGGAATTACGACGCGCTCGAGCTGGCGCCCGATCCCGGGCTCAACGTATTCGAAGGGCAAAATGCCGCGGGCAAAACGAACATTCTGGAAGCGGTGTTTTTGTGTGCGCTCGGGCGAAGCCACCGCACGCCGCGCGACAGCGAGCTTTTGAAGGAGCATGAGCCGTTCGGCAGCGTCCGCCTTTTTTTGGAAACGCGCGGCGGTTCCCGCTCGATCCGCATCGAGCTGTACGACGGCGAGCGCAAGAAGGTCTATCTCGACGATACGCTGACTGCCCGCACCGGCGAGCTGATGGGCTGTCTCAACGTCGTGATGTTCTCCCCGGAGGATCTGCAGCTCGTCAAAGACGGTCCCGCCGAGCGACGCCGCTTCCTTGATATGGAGCTCAGCCAGCTCAAGCCCGCCTACTACTACAACCTGCAACAGTACAACAGTGCGCTGAAAAATCGCAATTTGCTGCTGAAAGAGAGTCCGGTCCGCTACGATATGATCGAACTGTGGGACGAACAGCTCAGCAAGCTCGGCAGCCGGATCATCCGCGATCGTGCGCTCTTTATCGACGAGCTCAGCGGCATTGCACATTCGCTGCATGCCGAAATGAGCGGCGGAAAGGAGCAGCTGACCGTGACCTACGAGCCGTCGGTGCCGTATGCGGACGAGGATCGGCTCATGGAGACGCTGCAGGAGCAGCTGACCGACCGGTTGGAGCGCGACATCTTCCGCGGCTACACGTCCGTCGGCCCGCATCGGGACGATCTCGGTCTGATTTTGAACGGGCGCGACGTGCGCATCTACGGCTCGCAGGGGCAGCAGCGCACGACCGCGCTGTCGCTGAAGCTGTCGGAGATCGAGCTGGTCCGCAAAAGCCGCGGCGAGCGACCGGTTCTGCTGCTCGACGATGTGTTTTCCGAGCTCGACGGCGACCGGCAGGCAAGGCTCCTGGAGGTCGTATCCGGCTGTCAGGCGCTTGTGACCTGCACGCATCTGGAGGAATTTGCCGAGATCGAGTCGCTCGCGATGCAGGTCTGGCACGTCGAAAACGGAAAGGTATCGGAGGTATAAGCATGCTGCTGCACATCGGAGAAAACCGGTTCGTCCCGAGCGCGTCGGTCGTTGCGATCGTCCCCGCCGAGAATGCCTCCGCCGAAACGGAGCGGCTTGTGCGCGATTCGGTCGAAAGCGGGCGCTACTATCCCTCCTACGGACGGCCGAAGGCGTATGTGATCTGCACCAAGGGGGAAGAAACGTTCGTCTACGCCGCATCGACCGCCGTGCGTACCCTGAAGGAACGCATCGCGGACGGAACCCTATGACCCATCCCGCGCGAAGGAATCGCGCAACAGATTTTAGAAACGGAGAAAATCAATGGAAGACATCCAGCACGAAGTCAACGGCAACTATGACGCCTCCCAAATTCAGGTTTTGGAAGGCTTGGAAGCGGTGCGCCGCCGCCCGGGCATGTACATTGGCTCGACCGATTCCCGCGGCCTGCACCACCTGATCTATGAGCTCGTCGACAACTCGATCGACGAGGCGATGGCGGGCTACTGCGATCATGTGACGATCACGATTCACGAGGGAGAAACCGTAACGGTTCGGGACAACGGTCGCGGTATCCCGGTCGGCTACCACGCCAAGACCGGCAAGGACGCGCTCGAGGTCGCTCTGACGATCCTGCATGCGGGCGGAAAGTTCGGCGGCGGGGGCTACAAGGTCTCCGGCGGTCTGCACGGCGTCGGTCTGTCCTGCGTCAACGCGCTGGCGGACGATTTGACGGTCGAGGTGCGCCGCGACGGCAAAATCCACCGGCAGCACTATCAGCGCGGCATTCCGACCACCCCGGTCGAGATCGTCGGCGCATGCGACCCTTCCGATACCGGCACCTCCGTCACGTTCCATCCCGATCCCGAGATCTTCGACGAGGTCAAGTTCGAGTTTGACAAGCTGAAATCGCGCCTTCGCGAGCTGGCGTTTTTGAACGCAGGCGTTCGCATCACAGCGATCGACGAGCGCGAGGCCAGCAAAACGGAGCGGGATTACTGCTTCGAGGGCGGCATCCGCTCGTTCGTCTCGCACTATAACAAGAACAAAGAGGTGCTCCATCCCGAGCCGATGTACTTTACCGCAAAGCGGATGACGGACGGCGAGGAAACGGCAACCGTCGAGATCGCCATGCAATGGAACGACGGCTACAACGAGGATGTCTACACCTACGCCAACAACATCAACACGCACGAGGGCGGCGCGCATCTGGAGGGCTTCAAGCTCGCGCTGACGCGCACGATCAACGACTATGCCAAGCGCGCCAACCTGTTGAAGGACAAGGACGGCTCGCTTTCCGGCGAGGACATCCGCGAGGGGCTGACCGCGGTCATCTCGGTCAAGCTCGAGGAGCCGCAGTTTGAGGGCCAGACCAAAACGAAGCTCGGCAACGCCGACATCCGCCCGCTCGTGTCGAACGCGGTCTCGCAGGGATTGAATCAGTTCCTCGACGAAAACCCCGCGATCGGCAAGGTCATCGTCGATAAGTGCCTGATGGCCTCCCGCGCGCGAGAGGCTGCGCGAAAAGCGCGCGATCTCACCCGTCGCAAGACGCTGCTCGACTCGACGGCGCTGCCCGGAAAGCTTGCCGACTGTCAGGAGAAGGATGCCTCTAAGTGCGAAATCTTCCTTGTCGAGGGCGATTCGGCAGGCGGTTCGGCCAAGATGGGCCGCAACCCGAAGTATCAGGCGATCCTGCCGCTGCGCGGCAAGATCTTAAACGTCGAAAAGGCGCGGCTTGACCGCATGCTTGCCTCCGACACGATCAAGTCGATGATTACCGCGTTCGGCGCGGGTATCGACAACGAATTTGACGAAAGCAAGCTGCGCTATCACAAGATCGTCTGCATGACCGATGCCGACGTCGACGGCAGCCACATTCGCATTCTGCTGCTGACCTTCTTCTACCGGCACATGCGCCCGCTCGTCGAAAACGGCTACGTCTACATCGCGCTGCCGCCGCTTTACAAGGTCAAGCGCAATAAGTTTTTGCGCTACGTCTACTCCGACGAAGAGCTGGACGCAACGCTTGCCGAGATCGGCAGCGATCCCAAGCCCGACATCCAGCGCTACAAGGGCCTCGGCGAAATGAACCCCGAACAGCTTTGGGAGACGACGATGGACCCCGAAAACCGGATCATGCTGAAGGTCACCGTCGAGGACGCGGTCGAAGCGGACCGGCTGTTCACGCTTTTGATGGGCGACAAGGTCGAGCCGCGACGCGAGTTCATTGAACAGAACGCCAAGCTCGTCACCGATCTGGATGTATAATGAGGTAAGAACATGAGCGAAACAATTCGTCCGATCAATCTGGAACATGAAATGCAAAAGAGCTTCATCGCCTATGCGATGTCGGTCATAACGAGCCGTGCCTTGCCCGACGTGCGCGACGGCATGAAGCCGGTGCACCGCCGCATCATGCACACGATGGAGGAACTCGGCGTCACGCCCGACAAGCCCACGCGTAAGAGCGCGCGTATCGTCGGCGACT
>JAUMVL010000164.1 GCA_030530185.1 Clostridia bacterium
AATTCAAAGAGCCGGACTCGTACTGCCGTGCGGCGCAAGCGGAAGATGGGTGCCGTATGCCTGAGCCGCTGCACGTTTTATATGAGGATAACCACCTTCTTGTGGTTGAAAAGCCGGCCAACATGCCGGTCCAGGCGGACGCATCGGGCGATGACGATCTGCTTTCCGTCTGTAAGGCATATATCAAGGCCAAGTACCAAAAACCCGGAGAAGTTTATCTTGGCTTGGTGCATCGGCTCGACCGCCCGGTCGGCGGCGTCATGGTGTTTGCAAGAACGTCGAAGGCGGCGGCACGGCTGACTGCGCAGTTCAAGAGCCGACAGGCGCAAAAGCGCTACGTTGCGATCGTTTCCGGAACGCCGCTTCCGAAGGCAAGTTTATCCGACTGGCTGTATAAGGACGAGCGCACGAATACAACCTCCGTTGTCCCGGAGGGGACGGAGGGGGCAAAGCTCGCGCGGCTCGACTATAAAACGCTTGCCAGAGAAGACGGCAAGGCGATCGTGGATATAGCGCTCCACACGGGTCGTCCGCATCAGATTCGCGTACAGCTCTCCGCAAGGGGTCTACCGATCGAGGGTGATATGCGTTACAATCCCTCGGCCAAGCCGGGGACGCAGATTCGGCTGTGGGCATACGCGCTGACCATCATGCATCCGACTCTGAACGAACCTCTGACGTTTTATTCGATGCCGCCATGGAAGGAATTTCCCGCGCAGGTGCAGCTGCTTCCGGCTTTTTCGGTATGCTCCGGCGTATATGTCGATGACGAACTGCTGGTAGTCGACAAAGCAAGCGGCGTTGAGGTCGAGAGAGAGCTGCTTGCTGAACTGACGGGTCTGTTTGATCCTCTTTATCCGGTGCATCGACTCGATGCAAACACGGAGGGATTGGTCGCGTTCGCGCGGACGGAATCGATGCAGACAAGACTTGAGAACGCGTTTTACCGGCATGACACCGAAAAGGTGTATCATGCAATTCTCTGCGGAACGCCGCGCGAGGGACATTATACGCATTATGCCCAAAAGGATGCGGACGGGGCCATGATGCATCTGTGCCGCAAGGACGACCCGAATGCGCTGACGATGGAACTTGCGATTCGCGTGCTGGAGAGCCGAAACGGCCTATCGCTCTGTGAAATTGAGCTGTTTACGGGCCGCACGCATCAGATTCGCGTGCAGACCGCCGCAATCGGTCATCCGGTGCTCGGCGACGACAAATACGGCGACCGTGAACAAAACCGTTTGCACCGCGTAAAGCGGCAGATGCTGCTTGCAAAGCGGCTTACGGTACCGGGACATTCGTTCGAGAGCGAAAAAGAATGGAATCTGTCGGATGTGAAATGACAGTTTCTTTACAAAAAACAGGAAAAGTGGGCTAACGCTCAACAAATAGATCGGTAAAAATTCTAAAGGAGGAACCCATGAACGCACAGGAACGCTATCAGCTTTGGCTGAACAGCCCGGACATTGACGAGACCACCAAAGAAGAGCTTCGCGCGATCGCGAATGATCCGCAGGAGATCGAAGAACGCTTTTACACCGAACTCGAGTTCGGCACCGCAGGACTTCGCGGTATTTTGGGTGCGGGCGATAACCGCATGAACATCTACAATGTGCGCCGTGCAACCGAGGGCCTTGCCCGGTATCTCGACAAGACGGCGGGCGATCATCGCGCAGTCGCGATTGCCTACGATTCGCGTCATTATTCCGACGTGTTTGCAAAGGAAACTGCCTGCGTTTTGGCGGCGCACGGCATTCAAGTTTACCTGTATGAATCGCTGCGCGCGGTTCCGCAGCTGAGCTTCACCGTTCGCGAGCTCGGACTGTCGGCCGGCGTTGTAATTACCGCAAGCCACAATCCGCCCAAATACAACGGCTATAAGGTCTACGGCGCATCCGCCGGCCAGTCCGGTCCCGAGGAAGCGGCTGCAATCACAAAGGAGATCCGCGGCGTGGAAGGTTTCAAGACCGCATATATGGATTTCCAGGAAGCGATCGATGCCGAAAAGATCATCCTGATCGGCAAACAGATCGATGAAATCTACTATGCCAAGACAATGTCCCTTTTGACGCAGCCTGAGCTGGTGAAGGAACATGGCAAGGATCTCAAGCTCGTCTATACGCCGCTGCACGGCGCGGGCAATATTCCGGTCCGCACGATCCTGTCCCGCATCGGCATTCCGAACGTCGCGGTCGTTCCCGAGCAGGAAAAGCCCGACGGCTCGTTCCCGACCGTGACCGCACCGAATCCCGAGGACCCGAATGCGTTCACGCTGGCGTTCAAGCTTGCCGAGCAGACCGGAGCATCCGTCATTCTGGCAACCGACCCCGACAGCGACCGTCTCGGCGTTGCGGTCAAGAAGAACGATGGCAACTGGCAGGTTCTGACCGGCAACCAGATCGGCAGCATCCTGATCCATGCGCTGCTCACCTCGTATCAGAAGATGGGCAAGCTCCCGGCGAACGGCCTCGTCGTCCGTTCGATTGTTTCGACGCAGCTTGCCGACGCAATCTGCAAGCGCTTTGGCGTCGAAATCAAAGAGGTTCTGACGGGCTTCCGGTTCATCGCAGAGCAGATCGCAGAGGCGGAGCGTACCGGCGAGCATACGTTCTTGTTTGGCTTTGAGGAAAGCTATGGGTTCCTTGCCGGCGGTTTCGCGCGCGACAAGGACGCAATCTGCGCTTCCATGCTCGTTGCACAGGCATGCGTGGCGTATCAGCAGCGCGGAATGACGCTTGCGGACGCGTTGGAGGAAGTGTATGCTATCTACGGCTTCTATCGGGAGCGCGTCAAGTCCTATACGCTCGAGGGCAAGGCCGGCATCGAAAAGATTCAGAATGCCATGAAGCGCTTGCGTCAGGAACCGTTGACTGTGATCGCAGGCCGCAAGGTCGTTAAGGTTGACGATTTCACCAAGCCGGAGGAGACGGGCCTGCCGTCATCGAATGTGCTGCGTTATACGCTGGAGGACGAAACGTGGGTGACCGTTCGTCCGAGCGGCACCGAGCCGAAGCTGAAACTGTATCTCGGCGCACACGCGGAGAACGAAGAAAAGTGCGATGCGATCCTGGCCGATGTGATCGGCGACGTGGATGCAAAGCTGTCCGGCTGGCTCGCATAAGGAGCAGCTATGGCAACCCCGCATAACACCGCAAACAAAGGCGACTTTGCCAAAACGGTTCTGATGCCCGGCGACCCGCTGCGCGCCAAATTCATTGCGGAGCACTATCTCGAAAATCCGGTGCTCGTCAACCATGTGCGCGGCAACTATGGCTTTACCGGTACGTTTGAAGGCAAGCGCGTGTCCGTCATGGCGACGGGTATGGGCATGCCGTCCCTTTCTATCTATGTGACCGAGCTGTATCGTTTCTATGATGTGCAGAGCATCATTCGCGTCGGCTCGGCGGGCGGTATCGCGCCGAATCTGAAGCTGTTCGATATCGTGCTTGCCGAGGGTGCCTGCCATGATGCAAATCTTGACCGGCAGTACGGCTCGCCCGGGACGTTCGCCCCGATCGCGGATTTCGGACTGCTGCAGCGCGGCGCACGTGCACTCGAATCGGTCGGCGCAACCTATCACGTCGGCAATATCGTTTCGAGCGACGTGTTCTACGAGCCGTCCGGCGCATGGAAGCAGTGGCGCAAGTTCGGCGCGCTGTGCGTTGAAATGGAGAGCGCAGCACTGTATCTGATCGCGGCACGCGAAGGCAAAAAAGCGGTATCGTTTTTGACAATCTCCGACCTGTTGGAGACCGGCGAAGAGATGACAAGCGAACAGCGGCAGATCGCATTCGATCAGATGATCCGCGCAGCGCTTCTGACGGCGGAAGAATAACACAACGAACCGGGAGGGGCGGATCGCCCCTCCCAAATCCATCTTACTATGAACAATACCTTTCATGTCGTTTCCCCATATTCCCCACAGGGCGATCAGCCGCAGGCGATCGATACGCTTGCCGAGGGCGTTGCCAACGGTGAGCGGATGCAGGTGCTGCTCGGCGTTACAGGCAGCGGAAAAACCTATACGATGGCCAAGGTGATCGAGCGCGTGCAAAAACCGACGCTCGTACTTGCACACAACAAAACGCTTGCCGCACAGCTATGCTCTGAGTTCAAAGAGCTGTTTCCGGACTCGGCGGTTGAGTTTTTTGTGTCGTACTACGACTATTATCAGCCCGAGGCGTATCTGCCCGCATCCGATACCTACATCGAAAAGACGATCGAGGTCAACGACGAGATCGACAAGCTGCGCCATTCGGCCACCTGCGCGTTGAATGA
>JAUMVL010000165.1 GCA_030530185.1 Clostridia bacterium
CAATGTTCGGTCCGAAGTCGGTCGATTGAAAAAGGTATTACTGCATCGCCCCGGCAAGGAACTGGAAAATCTGATGCCGGATTACCTTGCGCGACAGTTGTTTGACGATATTCCGTATCTGGTTACCGCGCAGCAGGAGCACGACGCATTTGCAAAAACGCTTGCAGAATGCGGCGTCGAGGTACTGTATCTGGAAACGCTGCTCAAAGAGGCGGTTGAAATCGGGAATGCGCGCGAAGAGCTGACATGGGAATATCTGCACGAAGCAAACATTCAGGCGGAACATACCGAACGCGCCGTTTCGGCCTATCTTGCGTCTTTGCCGCTCGATCAGCTGATTTCCACGATGGCGTGCGGCGTGCGAAAAAGCGATATTCCGAAGAGCGAAAAAACCCATTTGATCGACTACACGGACGAAACCTATCCGTTCTGCGTCGATCCGATGCCGAATCTGTACTTTACGCGCGATCCTTTTTCGTGTCTTGATAACGGCGTTATGATTTCCACGATGGCGAATGTTGTCCGCGCAAGGGAAACGCTGTTCTACAAATACATTTTCAAATACCATCCGGTCTATAAATGGGTCAAAAAATTCCATGAGCGGACAGATCTTCATTCGATCGAAGGCGGTGACTGCCTCGTTTTGTCCGGCGACACGCTCTGCATCGGTATTTCCCAGCGCACGACCCCGCAGGCAATTGAGTTGATGGCCAATCGTTTGATCGGCGAACGATCCGATTTCAAACAGATCATCGCGGTGGATATTCCGAAGTCACGCGCATTTATGCATCTCGATACGGTTATGACGATGGTTGACTGCAATAAGTTTGTTGTTCATCCGAATATTCTGAAATCGTTGCGAGCATTCTCCTTGACCAAAGAGGATAACCGCGTCAAAATCAAGGAGGAGATTCGGCCAATCAGCGAGGTGTTTGCCGAGGCGCTGCATTGCGACAAGGTTGCGTTTATCGAGTGCGGCGGCGCCAGTATGATCGATGCCGCGCGCGAGCAATGGAACGACGGCGCTAATACGCTGTGTGTCGCTCCGGGTGAGGTTATCACTTATATGCGAAACTACGTGACAAACCGGATCTTGCGCGACAACGGGATCAACGTTCACGAAATTCCGTCGGCGGAGTTGTCCCGCGGACGCGGCGGTCCTCGCTGCATGAGTATGCCGTTTGTACGCGAAGCCCTTGATTGAAGAATAAAAACGGGAGCATAGATTGCTGCCCCGATAACAGGACAAGAACCATGTTTCACGTGAAACAGCCGCAAAAAAGAGGTGGAAAGTTTCACGTGAAACATTGTTTTTTTCGTATACGTTCGCTATAATGAAGAGGCATAAACTGTTGAAGGAGCACGCATGACAAAGGTCATTTCCATTACCAACCAAAAAGGCGGCGTCGGCAAGACGACGACCGCAATCAATTTAAGCGCGGCAATTGCCAGGAAGGGACAACGCGTTTTGCTGATTGACCTCGATCCGCAGGGGAATGCGACGAGCGGTCTCGGAATCGAGAAAAAGAAGGAAGCGCTGTCCAGCTATGACGTTCTGATTGACGAAGCCGATCCAAGGGAGGCAATCGTTCCGACAAAAATCGACACGCTGTTTGTTTTACCGTCCCAAATCGAGCTTGCCGGCGCCGAGGTTGAGCTTGTATCGATCGTTGCGCGGGAATACAAGCTGAAAAAGGTGTTGGAGCCGATCAAAGAGGATTACGATTTTATTCTGATCGACTGCCCGCCGTCGCTCGGCCTTTTGACACTCAACGCTTTGACGGCTTCGGATTCGATTTTGGTGCCGATTCAATGCGAATTTTATGCGCTCGAAGGACTTTCGCAGCTGATGAATACGATTCGTCTTGTACGGCGCAGTCTCAACGGGCGACTTGATATTCAGGGCGTTGTGCTGACCATGTTTTCGGCGCGTATGAACCTGTGCGTCCAGGTTGTGGAGGAAGTCAAGCATTATTTCAAAAGCAAGGTCTACGATACGATCATACCGCGGTCGATCCGAATGGGAGAGGCGCCGAGCCACGGTTTGCCGATTTGTCTGTACGATCCGCGCAACATCGGAACAAAAGCGTACGATGCGCTGGCTGAGGAATTTCTAAAGCGGGAGGGTAAGTGAATGGGGATCAAGAAAGGCTTGGGCAAGGGTCTGGATGCTCTGCTCGACGAACTGGATTTGCAGGAGCGGCAGACGGGCAATGTGGAGCAGGTCAGTTTGTATGACATCGATACGAATCCCGATCAGCCGCGCAAAACGTTTGACGAGGAGAAGCTGAATGAACTGGCGGCTTCGCTGAAGCGACACGGAATCGTGCAGCCTCTGATTGTGAAGAGAAACGGCCTACGGTATACGATCATTGCCGGAGAACGCCGCTTCCGTGCAGCGCGCATTGCGGGACTTACGACGGTGCCGGTGCTCATTTCCGATTTAGACGAAAATGCGATCATGGAGGTTGCGCTGGTCGAAAACATCCAGCGCGAAAACCTGAATCCGATCGAGGAAGCAGCGGCGATCAAGCTGCTGATGGAACAGCACGATTTGACGCAGGAGGAGGTTTCGGCGCGCATCGGCAAGAGCCGTCCGGCGATTGCGAACGCGCTGCGGCTGCTGTCGCTTGAAAAACCGGTGGCAGAGTTGATTAAGGAAGGAAAGCTTTCGGCGGGACACGGAAAGATGCTTGCCGGTATTTCCGACAAAAAGCAGCAAAAGGAGCTTGCCGAAAAGGCGGCGGAAAAGGACTGGTCGGTGCGTCGCTTGGAGGATGAGCTGCGTTTTGCGTCCTGGGAGAAGAAAACGAAACCGAAGCCGGAGTATTCGCCGGAGTTTCGCGCGGCGATTCACAAAATGCGGCATGCGCTCAAAACAAAGATTACGGTCGAGGGCGCCGAGGAAAAGGGCAAGCTGATCATTTCCTATTATAATGCAGACGATCTCGATACGATCTATCGCGCAATCGTCGGGGAGCATGAATAAGCATATAAACAAAACGAGCAGATGCCATTAGGCACCTGCTCATTTCGATTTTGGGCTTATCGAACCGTCAAGCCGTTTTCGTCGGCATCGAGGGTCAAGGTCGTTCCTTCGCCCGGGGACTCGCGGATGATGTAGCGGGCGAGCAGCGATTCGGCGTGCGACTGGATGTAGCGCTTCAAGGGTCGTGCGCCGAACTGCGGGTCGGACCCGTTTTCGACGATATAGGACTTGGCGGCGTCCGTGACGTCCAGTTTGAGCTCACGCGCGGCAAGCCGCTTCTTGAGGTCGTTGAACAAAAGGTCGACGATCGCTTTGAGATCTTCGCCGGTCAGCGGCTTGAAGAAGGCAATCTCGTCGAGTCGGTTGATGAACTCGGGACGGAACCGCGACTTGAGCTCGTTGCGCACCCAGTCTTCGACGCCGGGGCGCAGATTGCCTTGTTCATCCATACCGTCGAGCAGCGTATCGGAGCCGATATTCGAGGTCAGAATGATAATCGTGTTCTTGAAATCGACCGTTCTTCCCTGCCCGTCGGTAATGCGGCCGTCGTCGAGTACCTGCAGCAGTACGTTCAGCACATCCGGGTGCGCCTTTTCAACCTCGTCAAACAGCACAACCGCATACGGTTTGCGCCGCACGGCCTCGGTGAGCTGACCGCCCTCGTCATAGCCGACATATCCCGGAGGGGCGCCGATCAGACGCGACACGGAGTATTGCTCCATATATTCGCTCATATCGATTCGTACGAGCGATCGCTCATCGTCAAACAGCGCTTCGGCAAGGGCCTTACTGAGCTCGGTTTTGCCGACGCCGGTCGGACCGAGGAACAGGAACGAACCGATCGGGCGATCGGGGTTTTGAATGCCTGCACGCGAACGCAGGATCGCATCGCATACACGATTTACCGCATCGTTTTGTCCGACGACGCGCCGATGGAGCTGATCGTCGAGATGGAGCAGCTTTTGCCGTTCGCTTTCAAGCAGCTTTGCGACCGGGATTCCCGTCCACCGTGCGACGATCTCGGCAATCTCCTCCTCGGTGACGTGATCGCGCAGGAGTGTGTGCTCGCGCGTTGCGGCCTTTTCCTCCTCCTCTTTCAGCTGTTTTTGCAGCCGCGGAAGCTCGCCGTACTTCAATTCTTCGGCCTTGTTGAGGACGTAGGCGTTTTCGTCGGAGTTGATATCGTAGCTGACATTTTCAATCAGCTCGCGCAGCTGCTGTACCTTGCCGATCGATGCTTTTTCATTCTCCCAGCGTG
>JAUMVL010000166.1 GCA_030530185.1 Clostridia bacterium
CGGTGCCGCGGTCGGCTTCTCGGTCGCCTTTTTGGAAACGTGCAGCTTGCACGATTCGGTCGTGCGCGATTCAACCGGCGTCTTGAACACGCAATAAATCTTCCAGCCATCCAGTTCGAGCGGGATGTTCGACAGCTTGAGCTTTTCCTCATCGATGCCGCTGATCTTCAGGCCCTTAAATTTCTTTGCCGCCTCCGATGCCGAAACCTTGGTCCCGCTCTTTTCAAAGAACCATTCCAGGGATTTATAGTTCTTGGCATGCGCGGTGAAGTTGCAGCTGTCGCCCTCGTGCACCTTTTCACCGCCGGGCGCCTTGGTGATCTTGATCTTCGCGTAAACCGTAACCGTCACGGTATCGCTGAACGTCTTGGTCTTGCCTTTCTTGTCGTTCAGCTTGACCGAAACCTTGACCTCCTGCTTGCCGGACTTGGTGAACTTCGACGGTGAGTAGGACAGCATCGAATGGGGCAGCTTGACCTTTTCGGTTTTGCCTTCATTCGTCTGGTTCGCGGTAACGACCATATCGGTCGGATCAAACTTGTCCCCGACGCGATACTCAAGCTTTTTCGGCTTGGTTGTGATCGAAACCGAATTGGTCCAGCCGGAAGGCGCGTCCCCCTCCTCGTTGACCGTGACCTTGTACGTGGTTTTGAAGGTCGTTGCACCGTCCTTTCCGATCGCCTTGATCGACAATGTAACGGTCTTTTCTCCCGCGCTCGTAAACTTCGCCGGGCTGTAGGTGATGCCGCCGAGGTCCGTTTGCTTGACGACATCGGTCTTGCCGTCCTTGTATTCCCGATTGAGTCCGAGCACCAGACCGGTCAGATCGAGCGAATCGCCGACCTCATAGACGAGCTTTTTCGGCTTCGTATCGACAAAGATTCCGGTGTACCTCCAGTCCGAATCCGCAAATGCCGTTGCCGGCAGCAGCATCAGCAGCGCCAACGCAAGCGCAACCCATGCGCCAAATCTTCTGTCCGCTTTCATGTTCGCCCTCCTCACCGGTTTTATTCCGCACCATGCTCCGATCATTCTTCCCTTGACGGACCTGGTCCATCCGTCGTTCTTTACCTATTTCTTACAGTGTATCCCGATTTTGGGAATTTGTCAACGCAGGCAGTTGTAAAAAAAAAGCGATACGAGCGGATGCGTATCGCTTCTTCTGTTTTTTATTCTTTGGGTGTCGGTTCCTTCGGCTTGTTCGCGCCGAATCTGCGTCCCCTGCGACGGCGGCGATTGTTCTTTTTCGACGCGTCCGCGTTTTCCTCGCTTGCCGGTTCGGCGGACGGCTGCTCGGACTTTTCGGTTGCAGGCCGGTTCTGCCTCTGCGGACGCGGTCCGTTCGGCTTACCGTCGCTGCTCCGCTGCGGATCCTGTTTTTCGGAGGACTTTTGTCCGTCCTGCTTCCGCTCGCTTTGCTTGCGGTTCTCCTGCTTCGGCTTTTGCTCGCTCTGCTTTTTCGGCTCGCTCGCTTTGGAGTTGCTCTTTTGCTTCGGCTTGGGATCGCGCGCGCCCTGCTTCGGCTCTTCCGACTTGCTCAAGCCGGGCTGCTTTTCGGCCGGCGCCTTCTCCGGCTGCGGTTTTGTGTCGCGTTTGCGGCCGCTGCGCGGACCGTTCTACCGCTTCGCCATTGCGGCAAATGCGTCTCCGCCTTCGGGCTTCTGCTCCGCCGCTTCCCGCGCGGCTTCCGGCAGCGGTTCGCCGACCGGACCGAGGTGCGTATACGGATACTCCCGGACGTCGATCGTGCCGTCCTCCATTGTCAGACGGACCTTGGTTTTTTCGGTGATCGCGTTATTCTCCACCACGATGCCGACGCCGTCAATCGTGTTGATCTCCTTGCCCACCTTCGGCATCACCTTTTTCATGCTCTCATAAACGTTCTGCTCGTACTGGAGACAGCACATCAAACGTCCGCACAGGCCGGAGATCTTCGTCGGGCTCAGGGACAGGTTTTGTTCCTTTGCCATCTTGATCGAAACCGGACGGAAATCATCCAAAAACGCATTACAGCAAACGGGTCTGCCGCACGGGCCGAGCCCGCCGAGCATCTTGGCTTCGTCACGCACGCCGATCTGTCGAAGCTCGATCCGCGTCCGCAGCGAGTAAGCAAGGTCCTTAACCAGTTCGCGGAAATCCACGCGCTCATCCGCCGTAAAGTAAAACACGATCTTGCTTCCGTTGAAGATGTATTCCGCATTCACCAGCTTCATATCCAGCCCGTGTTCGGCGATCTTCTGCTCGCAGATTGCGAAAGCCTCCGGCTCCTTTTCGGCATACATCTTACGCATACGCCGATCCTCGTCGGTCGCAATGCGGATGACCGGCTTGAGCGGCGCAACGATCTCGCTCTCGTCCACCTCTTTGGGATCGCAGGTCACGTCCCCGTATTCCATCCCGCGCGAGGTTTCGACGATGACGCCGTCGCCCGCATGAAAATCGAGATCGAGCGGATCAAAATAGTAGATACGCCCGCTCGTTTTGAATTTGACTCCGATTACCTTTACCATAAATGATTCTCTTTCCTTACGGCAGTTTGCACAGTACCCAGTCCAGCGTCATCGACGCGGTCGCCCGATAGGTCAACTGCCGTTTCCCATCGAGCAACGTGTTTATCATACCTTGAATTTGCGCCGTTGTAAAGCGTTCGGCAAGATTCTTTACAAGCGGTTTGCAATCGGTATTGTCCAATTCCTGCCACCCGATCTGCAGTTTCAGCGCATCGGACAACAGTTCAAGCCAGACATCGAAGAAGCCGTCAACGAGCTCCGGGCTGACCCGCGTTCTCTTCTTGCCGTCTCCGTCCTCGTCCGCCTCGCTCCGCGTGCACAGCGCCGCGGCTTCCGGCAGAGGACGCGTCCCCTTGCAATATGTTTCCATGCACGCAATTGCGCCCCTGCGGAACGTCAGCGCGTCGTTCGCGGCCATTTGCTCGGCGCGCCCGTAAACGCCGTCGCTGCGTCGCGCACATTGCTCGGCCGTGGACGCATCGACCCCGTTTTCCCGCAGCCGTTTTGCGATCGCTTCCCACGGCTCGGTCTCGTCGCGCAAAATCATGCAGCGCGACAGGATCGTCGGCAGCATGCCCGACTCCACGCCGGTCAGCAACAGCAGCGTATCCGCCGGAGGCTCTTCGAGCGTTTTGAGCAGTACGTTCTGCACCAACTGTGTCATTTTATGTGCGTTCAGCAGCACGATGCACCGCCGTCCGCGCTCAAATGCTTCCGCATTCAAAAGCCGCAGCACATCGCGCATCGGATCGATCGCATAGTCTGAAACCTCCAGATAAAACGGACACCCCTCCAGCCGGCTCACGTCGTCGGTATGCAGCAAAAAGCGCGCTGCTGCCCGCCGTGCAAAGTGCGTCCAATCGCTCTCCGGCGCCCCCGCGAGCAGGATCGCATGCGGGCAATCCCCCGCTTCGATATGCCGTAACCGTTCTTCGTGATTCATACCGCCGATTCCTTTGCGTCGTTTTCGGGATTGATCTGCTTTTGCAGCAGAGTTCGCAGCGATTCGCTCGCCGACAGGCAGAGTACGTGCGGCTCCGCTTCTTTTTTATAATAGATACAGAGCGTATCCCTGCGCCTGCCCGTAAAGGTTCGCCCGTCGTAAACGCCGCTTCCGTCCACCCACGTACCAAGCGACGTGATCGAACAAAGCGGCACCTCGCAGAGCTTTGTTTCCTTTCGTCCGACGATCTGCGCCACCGTCAGCTCCGCGCTCGTCAGCGTATAGCGATAGGACACAAGCCGCAGCCGGTAAAGCGCATAGCCGATCCCGAACAGCACGGCATACAGCAGAATCTGAAAGGCAAGCCGCATCACGCCGAACCGTGCGGACAGCCACCGCGACAGCGCAATGCACCCGATCGCTCCGAACAGCAGCACCAAGTACAGCGCCGCATCATTTCGGATGATGCGCCGCTTCGGCTCGGATACCTCCATGTGCAAAAAAACGGGAATCACGGATTCCATACGCCCTGCTCCTGTGCCGGTTTGGATTTGCTTGCTCATTCTCCGTTATTGTACACCAAAAAAATGGCTTCGTCAATCAAAGCGAAGGAATTCAAAGAAAATCAAAGATTTTAATTATTTTTTTATTCTATTTGCATATAATCCTTATTTTTCGTCTTTGCAAATCAATACGGAAGCGGTTAAAATAAACTCCGCATTCCAACGAATGCCAGCGCAATATTCCTCAGTAGCTCAATGGCAGAGCATTCGGCTGTTAACCGAAGGGTTG
>JAUMVL010000167.1 GCA_030530185.1 Clostridia bacterium
CGCGCGCGCTCACGCCCTGCCGGTTCATCAGCATGCGGCTCATTCCCTGTCCGAGCAGGATGAACAGCCCGATCGGGATCAGCCAGCTGAACAAAAACGTCGCAAGCGGGGAATTTTCCTCGACGATCTCGGTCGAAAAGGTTGCTCCGGCCTTGTACAGCCGTTCCGTCAGGCCCGGATCGTCCATCAATCCGGTCTTGTAGAATTTCGTTTCCGATTGATCGGAAAAGACGATCTGGTTGCTCGTGATGTCGACGAGGCCGACGTCGCCCTCCTCCGTCATCTTCATAAAGGTTCCGTAATCGACGACCTCCACCTGCTTTTCGATCATGTGCGGCAGCACAAGAAAATTGAACAGCAGCAGCAGTGCAGCTGCAATGCAGTAGTAGAAGATCAACGGTTTTTTCGGTCGCTTGACTTCGTTCATACTCCTCTTCCCTTTCTGTGGGTTTGCCCCTGTTATACCACGGATTCTGGCACTCGTCAACCACGAGTGCTAAAACTTCCTGTGACAAGATTGTGAAAAAAGAGCACGGGATCGCCCGTGCTCTCAGTCAACTTATCCTTCTGCTTTATTGTGCGCGATCCGGCCGGTCCGTAAACCCCACGAGATCCTTGATGACCTCGCCCGCCAGAATCATGCCCATCACCGGCGGAACGAACGACGTCGAACCCGGAACGCTCCGGCGCCGGGCGGTTTTTCCTTCGGTACGCACGTCGGCCAGCGTCTGCTCGCTTGCCGCAGCGGTCGGCTGCTCCTTGGAATACACGACCTTGACGTTCTTCCAGCCGCGCTTGCGGCACTCCGTGCGGATCACGCGCGCAAGCGGATCGCCCTCGGTTTTGCCGATATCCGCCACGCGAAACGCCGTCGGATCGACCTTGTTCCCCGCCCCCATGGCGCAGATAATCGGCGTCCCCGCAGCCTTGCACGCGCCGATCAGACCGAGCTTCCCCGCAACCGTATCGATCGCATCGACGACGTAATCATATGCGGCAAAGTCAAACTGCTCTGCGGTCTCGGGCAGAAAGAACGTCCGGTGCTGCGTTACGCGGCAGTCGGGATTGATCGAACGGACGCGCTCCGCCGCCACCTCCACTTTGCTTCTTCCGATGGTGTCATACGTGGCGATAATCTGGCGGTTCAGATTCGTCAGCGCGACGGTATCGTCATCCACAAGGTCGAGCGCGCCGACGCCGCCGCGGGCGAGCGCCTCCACGACATAGCCGCCGACGCCGCCGATTCCGAACACCGCGACGCGACGGCGTTTCAGCGTTTCGATCGCCTCCGCTCCGAAGATCAACTCCGAGCGGGAAAATGGATTGGACATAGTTCCTCCTGGAAAACGGGAGCGGTCTGGCCGCTTCCCGGGTCGTTACAGCAGCGTTTCGATCGCCGCGGTGATGTCGCGCACGGTCGTCTCGTCGAACGGATTGCGGACGCCGCCGATCTTCAGAAGATCGAAATAGCCCGCGCTGCCGCCCGCTTTGCACAGCGCAATGTAGTCCGACCAGGCCCTGTCCGGATCGGCAAGGTGCTTGAGGTAGAAATCAAACGCGCAGGTCTGAGCCAAAGCGTAGTCGATGTAATAGAACGGATACAGGAAGATGTGCTGCTTTTGCATCCAGAACCCGCCCTTTTCCAGGAACGCGTCGCCGTCGTAGTCCCGCCACGGAAGGTAGATCGCCTCGAGCTCCTTCCACGTTGCGTAACGCTCATCCCGCGTCATGTCGGGTTTCTTATAGACCCGATGCTGGAAGTCGTCCACCATGACCAGATACGGGATCGTCAGCATTGCCTGCGTCAGGTGCGCCTTGCGGTAGCGCGGCGCGTCGTCACCGAAGAACTTCTCCATCCACGGGTAGGCAAAGTGCTCCATCGACATCGAGTGGATCTCGCACACCTCGATCGGCGCGTGCCAAACGTCCGACACCGGCAGCGTGCGCGAGGCAAGGTAGGCCTGGAACGCATGCCCCGCCTCGTGCGTCAGCACATCGACGTCGGCGGAGGTACCGTTGAAGTTCGAGAAGATGAACGGCGCCTTGCGTTCCATCAGCTCGGTCTGATAGCCGCCCATCCGCTTGCCCGGACGCGACGTCAGATCGAACAGCTTATGCTCGACCATAAAGTCAAAGTATTCGCCGGTTTCGGGCGACAGTTCGTGATACATCTCCTGCGCCGCTTTAACGAGCTCCTCCTCGGTTCCATTCGGCGTCGGGTTGCCCTCCGGGAAGAAAAATTCCTCGTCGTAATAGCGCAGCTTGTCCACACCGATCCGCTGCCGCTGCTCCTCCCGAAGCCTTGCGCAAAGCGGCACGACGTACTTCTGCACGCCCGCACGGAAGCGGTCGACATCCGCTTCGCTGTAATCGTAGCGACCGCGCTCGAGGTAGGCCATCTCGACATAGTTTTTCATGCCGAGGATCGACGCTTTGTGCGTGCGAAGCGCAACCATCTTGTCGTAGATCTCATCGAGTTCATCCGCAATCGACGCATACAGCGCCGCCCATTTGCGAAAAGCCCCTTCGCGCACGGTGCGGTCGGGATCCTGCATGAATTTCAGCAGACCGTAGAAATTGCACTCCCTGCCCATATACTCGGTCGTGCAGCCGGCCGTCAGCTTGGCATAGCGGCTCCTCAGCAGCTGATCCTCGGTCGTATCGGGAATCAGGCGCTCGTCCATAAGCCGCATCCGTGCTTCGGCGCTTGTGAAAATAATCTCGCCGAACGCTTCGGAAAGCTCCTTGCGGAACGGATGCTTGACGAGGATTTTCAGGCAGCGCTCGTCCACCGTCATCGTCCGCGGCAGGTTCGTGTCCCAATAGGTCATTTCCGCATCGTAGAACGGATCGAGGGTGTCGCAGTCGTGGCGCACATGCGCAATCGTAACGACCGTGGCAAACTTCTGCGTCAGCGCGTCGAGCGCCAGATAAGCCGCCTTGGCCTGTTCGGCAGAGTTGGCCTGTTCAAGCGCATCGAGCACGGTGTTTTCGTCTCGGATATAGGCATCGACATCGTACCGCTCATACTTGAGCTCGGAGAACGTCCATTGCTTCTGTTCCATACAGAACCTCCTTTTTTTCGTTCGACTCAAAGACAGTATATCATACCCGCAATCGGATTTGCAATCCGAATTGCATTTTGGGCTCCGCTATGTTATAATAAAATTATTATAGGAATATCGATATGTTGCCATTGGAAATCGGCATGGATGCAGATCAAACAAGAAAGGGGCCTCTTGATTTGAATTTTCAATACTATATCAACTATGTGACGATCGTGGAAGAGGGGAGCCTCACGCAGGCAGCGCATAAACTGCGCGTTGCCCAGCCGGCATTGAGCAATCAAATCAAAGCGCTGGAGGACGTATACGGGACCCGTTTGTTCCATCGCGGAAGCGGCAGCCGCCGTCTCGAGCTGACGGACGCCGGTCGGATCCTGTATGAAAAGGCCTGCATCATGGTCAATGCGGAAGCCGCCGCCCGCACGGAGATTTCCGGCGCAACCGGAACGAGCACCGGCGCGCTGCGGCTCGGCATCGACGACTCACTCGGCCATCGATATTTGGTTCGTGCACTCGATCAATTCTCAGAACGCTATCCCGAAGCGGAAATCATTCTGCACGAGGCAAAACCGGATGAATTGATCAAAATGATGCAGTATCAGCTGGTGGAAGCAATTCTCGTCCGTTCGTATGAAAAACAAACCTGCGAAGACTTTGAGGTCATGTTTTCTCAGCAGGATTATCTTGTTGCGGCATATCGGCAAAACGTCTTCTTTGTCGGCAACACGGCCGAAATCATCCCGATTCGCGAGCTGGCAAAATTCCCGCTCGGCGTAGCCGAAGAAAATCTGCCGGAGTTGCGTGCCGCTTTCCGGGAGGAAGGCTGTACCTTTACGCCGCGCTTCATGGGGACGAATCTGCAGGCTTGCATTCTCTGGGCGCAATCCGGCAAGGGTGTCGCACTGATCCCGCGGCTGTCGCTGCCGATGCTCGGTTACACAGAGATGCCGTTCAAGCATATCGGCGGCAAACCGCTTGGTGAAACATCGCTGTCGATCGTTACCCAGAAAAAACAATATCGCTCGCGCATTGTCAATAACTTTTTGGACGTCTGTGCCTTGCTGAACGGCGACAAGGTGACGCTGTACCGTCCCGACATGGCGCAAAAGCAGGAAAAAACGGAGGAAAAATGAAACGTATTTTAACCTTGGCCCTCGTGTCGCTGCTGGTGCTCTC
>JAUMVL010000168.1 GCA_030530185.1 Clostridia bacterium
CTATTACCCGGACGTCGTGTGCCACACTCTCACCATCGATGAGATACACGAGCTAGTCGCCTGCATGGGAAAAAGCGCGGCGCTTGCCAAAATGGCCGGTGTGGACATTATCGAAATACACGCTTACGGCGGGTATCTGATAGACCAGTTCATGAGCAAAATATGGAACCGGCGCAGCGATGAGTACGGCGGCACGCTGGAAAACCGTATGCGGTTTTTCAACGAGTGTACGCAGGCTGTGCGTGCGGCTGTGGGTGAGGCTTTCCCCATCTCAGTGAAATACACACCTGTCCACGAAATCGAGGGCGGCCGTACGTTTGAGGACGAGGGCATTGAGATCGCAAGGCTGATGCAGGACATGGGCTTTGCCTATATGCACGTGGACTACGGCTGCTATGAGCGGTGGAATCTCGCCATTCCCAGCGCATACGAAAAGCAGGGCGCGCAGGAGCATGTCGCGGAACGGCTGCGCAAAGAGGGCATAACGATGCCGTTTCTGATTCAGGGCAAGCTCAACGACCCCGGCGAGGCGGAGCGCGTCATCGAATCCGGACTCACGGATATGATCGCCCTCGGCAAGCAGTCTCTTGCCGACCCATATTGGCCGAGTAAGGTCAAAAACGGCAGAGTGGAAGATATAGATTTCTGCTGCGCCTGCCTTGAATGCCTCAACCACAGTTATCCTTTCATCCGACGCTCTTCCTGCGCGATAAATCCCAGAACGGCGGCAGAAAGAGAGTACAGGATCGAGAAAACGGCACATCCCAGAAGACTGCTGGTCATTGGCGGCGGCCCCGGCGGAATGGCGGCGGCAAAATATGCCGCGCAGGCCGGGCACAGCGTCGAGCTATGGGAAAAGACCGGCCGACTCGGCGGCAACATGAACGCCGCTGGCGGCCCGGACTTCAAGTATGATGTGCGCCGTTTCAGCATGAACCTGCAAAAGCAGCTCTATAAGAGCGGGGCGGTCGTAAGATTGTCCAAGGAGGCGGACGCTGCTGCCATAGCCGAATATGCACCCGACGCGGTAATACTTGCCGCCGGTGCAAAGCCTATAAAGCCGCGCATTGCCGGTATAGACAGCGAAAAGGTCATTGACGCGCTCGACCTTCTGTCAAACAAGCTTCCGACCGGGCAGAAGGTGTATGTCCTCGGCGGCGGAGAAGTCGGCTGCGAGGCTGCCGCCTATCTTGACTCTCTCGGTAAAGACGTGACCATTATAGAGATGCAGAAGGAGATACTCTCCACGGCGAACATGGCGGACAACGCCCGTAAGGGTCTGACCGATCTGCTCGGCAGGACTAAGGTTCGCATAATGACCGGAACGAAGCTCACGGAAGTAAAAGAAGACATTATCGTATGCGAGACGGGGGCGGAAAAGATGGAATTCCGTTATGATAACCTCGTCCTCGCTGTGGGCTTCAAATCGGATCATAAGCTCTGCGAGGAGCTGAAGGGCTGCGGCATAAAGGTGTTCCCGATAGGCGACTATAACAGCCCGCGCAAGATATACTACGGCATCCACGAAGGCTTCCATGTGATCAGGCTGCTTGACGACCTGATGGAAATATAAATTCAGAAAAGAGAGAGGAGAAAGCAATGGAAATCAGCAAATCCAAAAGAACATGGATCATAATCGGCGCAGTCCTCATGACGGCCACGGTGCAGCTTTCGTCTGCCGGCCTGAACAACACGATGTACGCAATACTCAGCGGAATGAACGGGCTTCAGTATTACGCGCTTCTGGCAACGCTCTCGTCGCTCGGCATGGCGATAATGTGCGTCATCGGCGGGCGCATCGGCGACATGATCGGCCGCCGCGCCGTCATTCTTGCCGGTGCGGTGCTGAGTCTGGCAAGCGCGATAGTGATGGGCCTTGCACAGAGCCTGTCCGTTTTCATCGTGGCGCGCGCTGTGCTGTCCTTCGGCATCGGCACCTTCCCCGGCAACGCCTTCGTCGTGGCGGCGGACGTCTCTGATGCAAAGCAGTATCCCAAGGTCGCCGCGCTTCTTACAGCGACTCTGATGGTCGCAACCTTCCTCGGCTCCACTATTGCGGGCTATCTCGTTGACGCCGGCCTCATCGCCGCGGCTATCATTTATCCCGAAGTCGTCGGCCTTATCGGCGCTGTCATTTCCGCGGTCAAGATGGACAAAAAACCGGCTTCCGACGAGGCCAGAGGCAAGGTCGATGGTGTCGGTATGGTGCTGCTTGCGGTGTTCATGCTCAGCCTGTGTCTGTCTCTCAATCAGGGCGCGAACCTGGGCTTCGGCAATCCGATAATCGTCGGCGGTCTTATCCTTGCAGTTGTCAGCCTTGTGCTGCTCATCAAGGTCGAAAAGAAGGCGGAGGTACCCGTTATACCTCTCTATCTGTTCAAGAACAAAAAGTACACCGGCGTTATACTTGCTGGCGCGTTCATCACCTTCTATGAAGTTGTTATGGCCTCCTATGTTCCCGTAAGCGGACAGGCGCTCATGGGGCTCAGCGCTTCCGTCACCGGCTATTTCTCCCTTCCGCGCACGATAATCTCCATCGTCCTTGCCGCGCCCGCCGCTGCATGGGTGGTGAAGAATCAGGCCAAGAACGCCGCAATCGGACTTACGGCCGCTGGGCTGTTGGCCGCTGTGGCCTTCTTCGGCATGATATTCGTCGGCGCAGGTTCTCCCATGGCGATGCCGTTCATTCTCATCGGCATCACCGGCTTTACCGAGGCTCTCAAGGGCGCGTCGTTCAGACCGCTCGTTATAAGTCAGCTTGAGCCGAAGGATTTCGGCGTCGGCATTGGCATGATGACGGCCACAGGCACGCTTCTCATGACCATCCTGCTCAGCATTGTCGGCCCCGTGTTCACCGCGGTCTCCGCGCAGGATATGGGCGGCGCGCTCAGATTCGTGTACATCGTGACGGTGTGCTGCGCGCTTATCGCCGTGGTCATAACCCGCTTTGCGACCAAGGAAAAGAAGTGAAAATATTCGGCAAACGCCGGGCATGGAGGCATCCGCCCGGCGGATGCCCACATGAGAAATAAAAGGGCGGTGAATTACAACGAAGAAAAGCGGAATATTTTTCCCCGCAATATCTATCGCGTTCACATGGTTCACCTTCGTGTTCGGCGGCGGCGCGGCAACGGGCGCGCAGGCGTACTCCCTTTTCGCCGTACACGGCTGGACGGCGCTTTGGATGCCTGCCGCCGCAATTGCGATAGTCGCGGTCGTCGGCTGGTTGTGCGTCGATTACGCCAACAGAATAGGTGCGCATCATTACCGGGAGGTAATAGAAAGCCTTTACCGCAGCAGACTTGTCGGCACGATATATGAGATCGGCTGTATCTACGGTACTGTCCTCGGCCTTGCAGTGTGCTTTGCATCGCTGGGCAGCCTTACTGTAAGCTTTGGACTGAACTACTGGCTGGGGATATTCGTCATGGCCGCGGCGTGCACGCTCGGCTGTTTGTTCGGCACGGCGACAGTTAGGGTGATATCGACCGTGCTGGGGCTTGTCATCGGAGTTATAATCGTGCTGATATTCCGTCTCGACCTCGGCGTGGCTGGCGGGGCGGCACAGGGTATCATTGCCGGGCGCGAGGTTTTTACATCCTACGGCAAGGCATGGTATGGCTGCTTTTATTTTGCGGCAAGCAACTGCGGCACTATGCTGGCGCTGCTGCCGGTGTTTGATCGCGTGAAAAACAGAAAACGGCTGACCGGTACGATAGCCCTCGGTTTTGTGCTGAATGTCGCAATGTTCTGCATGGTCATATACGCCGTGTTAAACAGCATGCCCGGCGTAAACGGCGCACAGGTTCCGTATCTGTACGTTATACAGAGTCTTGGTGTTCCGGGGCTTGCAAACATATACAGTGTTATCCTTGCCGCCGCGGTGGTCACAACAGGTATCACGCTGCTGTACACCTACACTGTGCGGTTCAGAAAGTTCGTGAAGGTCAAGAGTGACAGGCTCAGCGCCTTCATCATCCTCACGGCCTTTGAACTCGTCGGGGCCGCTATATCCAAGTTCGGCCTTATCACGCTCGTTTCCAAGGGGCTTTCGCTGACTGTCTGGATAAATATCGTCGTGCTGATAATCGGCGTTCCCATAATGTACTTTATCAGAACGCGCGAGGAGTCAAGAAAGCATGACTGAATCATAGAATATAGCTCTCTATATAGGGTGCGCGGCTTGCCGTGCGCCCTATGTGTATATACGACCCTGCGCG
>JAUMVL010000169.1 GCA_030530185.1 Clostridia bacterium
AAAGCAGCTGTCAGCGGAATCGTCCCGCGTTCCATGCGAAGCACCGGTTTCGGAATATTTGAGACAGGATTTGGTATTGCGTGGTTTCTGGGCAGTTGGCTTCTCGGTGCCCTGTATGATTTGAATCCTGTGTATCTTGTCACTGTGTCTGTGGTATCACAGCTTCTGGCGATTGCATTTTATGCTTTATGCCTCCGGTGCAATAAGACAGAGTGCTAACAATTCCAGTTTGCCGAATAGATCTTCTATTGTCCACAGTTAGAACGAGCATCGGATTTTGCCCCACAAAATCCAAGAGACAAAACCGGCGTGACCGCAGCGGTCACGCCGGTTTCATATCCTTTTGAGCCGGTGATTGCCGCCTCAAAACAGCTTCTTTATGGAGTACGCCCCGAACGCCTTCCTCTTTTTTTATTTCTCCCCCATCCACACGGCACGAACGGAATAGGTTTTGCCTTGTGAAGGATCGAGCGGCCAAAGGAGCGATGTTTCGGAGAGAATCGGAAGATGGCGGGAAGATAAATCGGCAAGCGCTTCGGCTGCACCATCGATGCCCCCTATCACGCCGACGCGCTCCGTCTCGAGGCCGAAGCAGACGAATGGCGCCGCGGCAAACAAGGCATCGTTCAAGCGCGGCATCAGGCGCGCGTTGTGTGCGCGAACAGCGGCATAGACGGGCGCCGGATCGAACGAAACATAACGGGAAAAGACGTTTGCCATGCGGACAAACATCGATAAAAGCTGGGAATGGACGCCGCAGCAGACGATCGCATCCGCGCTTGGCAGCGGATCGGCAGCCGCGCTGTCGAGCAGTTGATTGAGTTCCGCGACGAACCGATCGGCAAACCGCTCGGCCGGAAGTCCCCTTCCAAGCACATCGCGCGCGGTATGCAGCATACGATCGGAAAACGCGCGATACGCCGCGTCCGAGACGCCGAGCAAATCGCATGCTGTAAGCACACAGGCATCGTCCGACAGGCCTTGACGCGCCATGCCGCGCCGCATTGCAAGCGCATCGCGGTCGAGCAGCGTCAGATTCTTCATATGCGAAAGCAGGCGACCCAGGTCAAAATCGTTGCATGCGCCTGCGCCGACCAGCAGCAGGTGCGAGTCCATAGCCGTATGTGCGATGACAAAATCAGTCAGCGCAGTCCGATACGCCGCCCAATCATCGTACGCATTGGGCAGTACCGTACGGGCAAGCAAATCGTCGTACAGCGTATTCATGGTCGCTCCTTTCCATCCGGATAGGAACAGTATAGCGCAAAAACAGGAGGTTGAAAAGAGATTTTGGCCCTTTTCCAAAAGGACGAAGGTTCCTTTCGCTCCCCATGCAGTCCAAGGGCTGATTGTCAACCGGCTTTCACGGAACCGGTCGATCCTTTCTGTAGATCTGAACGAATAGGCAGTCAAGCAAACCGGATTCGGAAAACGAAGTCTTTTCATCCACGGAACGGATCAACCGTTGCTGCAACCCGTTTTTTATGGTATGATGATAAAAATCACCGGGATTCTACCGGAAAGGATCCGATTATGAAGCTATTATTTCTTCGCCACGGCGATCCCGACTATGCAATCGACTCCCTGACCCCGACCGGCCGGATAGAAGCCGAGCTGTTGGCCGAGCGAATCGCCCCGATGCCGATTGCCGCGTATTTTGTGTCCCCGCTCGGACGTGCAAAAGCAACTGCAAAGCCCACGCTCGAAGCGGCGAACCGCACCGCGATCGAATGCGACTGGCTGCGTGAATTCGAGCCGCACATTGTCCGTCCCGACACGAACGGGCAAAAACGCGTTGCATGGGACTGGCTGCCACAGGACTGGCTTTCCGATCCGCGGTTTCTCTCCCACACCGACTGGCGGGACAACCCCTTCTTTTCGGAAAGCGGAGTCGGCGCTTCCTATGACGCCGTAACAAGTGCGTTTGATCGGTTGCTTTCCGACTATGGATACGCGCGCGAAGGGCTTTGGTATCGTGTCATGCGTCCGAATGCTGACACGCTTGCCTTCTTCTGTCACTTTGGCGTCAGCTGCGTATTGCTGAGCCATCTGATGAACGTCTCTCCGATGGTGTTGTGGCATGGACTTGCAATGGCGCCGGCCTCCGTCACCACCGTCGTTTCCGAGGAACGCCGCAGCGGCATCGCAACGTTCCGTGCAACTGCAATCGGCGACGTCACGCACCTCCTTTCTCACGGACGTGAGCCATCCTTTTCCGCGCGATTCTGTGAGGTGCACGGCGACGGAACCCGGGAGGACTGAACAATTCTTTTCCCGAAAAATGATGCTCTTCCCTTGACAATTCATTACGGTGCGTATATAATGAAATTAAATTATCGGGAAGGTTGGTATTGGTATGAAGCCGTTAAAAACCGAATACTTTACGATGCTTGAGGAGGCAATCAACCGTCACCGGGCTGAAACGGGCGTTGCGCCGACGATCATGGAGCTTGTCGGGCTGACGAACATTCCGCAGGCAACCGTAAGCCGGTATCTGCGATATATGAACGCGCACGGAATGATTGAATATGCGGGGCATCGCAAGATTCAGACCAAGGCCGACCGCAAAACGCGTGAATCCACGCTCTCCGTGCCGATCATCGGCTCGATTGCATGCGGTGCGCCGCTGCTGGCGGAGGAGAACATCGAAGAATACGTTCGTCTGCCCGAAACGCTGGTCGGCAAGGGAGATTTCTTCATTCTCCGTGCCCACGGAGAATCCATGATCAAAGCCGGAATCAACGACGGGGATCTTGTCATCATTCGCCAGCAGGATGTTGCCGAGCCCGGTCAAATCATTGTTGCGCTTGTCGATGATGAGAACGCGACGTTGAAGCGCTATTACCCGCGTCGCAACAGCCGTGTCGAGCTCGTTCCGGAGAACGACGATTTTGACGTGCAGACGATCGACCTATCTGCGCACCATCTAGCGATTCAGGGAGTAGCGGTGAAGGTCATTAAGAATGTCGAATAAATCCACTGCGGCGGGGACGAACAAACAGCCCTGCCGTTTTGTTTTTTGACAACGGTCAATCGACGTTTTCTGTCGAATATTAAGGAGGGACTATGGTCATCAAATGGATTGCGCTTTTGATTGTTCTGCTGACATTGGCATACGAACTATGGCTTTTAAAGCTCGCCGCCAAAAGCGAGCACAACCCGATTCCAGAGAACTGCCGCGACGTTTATGACAACGAAACGTATCTGAAATGGAAGCAGTATTTTTCGGAAAAGAATCGCTTCTCCATCGTTCGGACGCTGGTCGGAACCGCTGCTTCATTTATTCTGCTGGCCGTCAATGCATACGCGTGGGCAGCCGAACCATTCAAGGAGCAGCCGTTCTTTTCGGCCCTTGCGGTATTGGGATTCTTTTTGGTGGTCGGCGCGCTTGTTGATCTGCCGTTTGCATACCGCTACACGATGGGAATCGAAGAAAAATACGGTTTTAACCGCACGACCAAAAAGACCTTCTGGATCGATCAGATCAAGAATTTTCTGGTGGAGTTCATCCTAACCGGCGGACTTTTATGCGCTTTTATTGCGCTGCATCTTTGGCTTGGGGACTGGGTGCTCGTGCTGTTTGCCGCCGTGTTGTTCGGATTCCTGCTGATCGGCACATTTCTCTACCCGTTCTTTGCCAAGCTGTTCAACAAGTTTACCCCGCTCGAGGACGGTGCATTAAAAACGCGTCTTGTCACAATGCTCGAAAAGTATGGCTACCATGTGCGCGACATCAAAGTTATGGATGCTTCCAAACGCTCCTCGAAAGCGAATGCCTACTTTACGGGGTTCGGCAAAATGAAAACAATCGTGCTGTATGATACGCTGCTTGAATCGTTTACCGACGACGAAATTTGTGCGGTCTTTGCACATGAAATGGGGCACGGTCTGCATAAGGACACGCTGAAAGCGCAGGGTATGAGCTTTTTGAACGTCGTGTTGATCGTGCTGTTCGCATGGATCCATGTGAAATATCCGCAGATCGCCGAAAGCTTCGGATTTGACCGTGTCAACTACGGGTTTGCGGTGATATTGCTGATGCAAGTCGAAATGGCGCTGATCTCGCCGCTGCTCGGACTGTTTCACGCATGGATGAGCCGTCGCCACGAATTCCGTGCCGACGCGCAGGCGGTTGCCGAAGGGTACGGTCACGCCTTGATTTCCGGGCTCAAAAAGC
>JAUMVL010000170.1 GCA_030530185.1 Clostridia bacterium
AAAACCCTTTTTTCATTCTCTAATCCTCCGTTGTCGGGAACGGGAAATAATCGGCACGGATCGCAGTTGGTACAATCCTTCCCTCTGTTCGCTCCGTCAACGCATGACCAAACACACTTTCCTGAACCTGCTGAATCCAAACAACGCTTTCCACCGTATCGGTAAATGTTGTCGTTTCAATTCTGCCGTATTGTTCACAAACCAGTTTGACCGTATTCCAGTACGGATAGGGGCACCGAACAGAATATGACGTGCAAGGAAGCATCCGGACGGGCTTTGCTGCACGAACGGCATCACAAGCGGACTTCGAATAAGCACGTACGAGTCCCCCTGCCCCGAGCAGAATCCCTCCAAAATATCGTGTTACAACAACCAGCGTATCAGTCACATCCAAGCGCTTCAGGCACTCCATCATCGGCATACCGGCCGTGCCGGAAGGTTCTCCGTCATCCGAATATCGTGCGGCGCCGCTTCGAAGCAAATACGCATAGCAATTATGCGTCGCGTCCCAGCACTGTTTGCGAATCTGCTCCAAAAGCGTAAGGGCTTCCTGTTCCGTGGTGACATGCCGGCATCGACCGATAAAACGCGACCTTTTTTCAACCATCTCGACTTCAGCGGGGGTTGAAACGGTTTGGTACGGCTTGATCGGTTGATCCATTGCTACGAAATCTCCTGCCTATAAGAAATCATTGTAATCATACCAAATTCATACTTTTTTTGCAACCGAAACCGAAAATGTTCAAAAAAACGCCTTGATTCAAAGGAAAAGCGGCGCTGCATCGCGCAGCGCCGCCTAAAAAAGATTCCTTAGTTAAAGTCAACTCTGATTTCATTGAATTTTCGGTCAAGCCCATAGTTCACTGCCCAGGGCGAAGACGTGTTCCATCCCGTATTTCTCGGCGTAAACGGAGTCGTAAAGTTCTTGACCTCTGTGTAGTTGAACGCCTTTGCCACTTCGATCGCAAGATTCTGTACTGTTTCGAGCTGGGACAGATACGAAACGGAAACCGCATTCAAAGAGTTGCTCTTGCCGCTTGCAGACTTCTTCGCTTCCGAATCGGCAGATTTTTTCAGCGACTTCAGTTCATCCAAGGCCGTCTTGAAGCTCTCAAACAAGTCTCTTTGCTCCTGCGTGTACTTTCGTGTCTCCTCAAACAAGACGCGGTATCCCTTGGCGGTATTGGTGTCTGCGGCCTCTCCTTCGTCCGCCGAAGGCTCATTTGTCGGTGCATCCGTGGGAGCATCCATCGGCGTTTCCTTCACCTCATGTGTGAGCTTGATCGTAAAGCCCTTCGACGCGGAACCGGTGATATCATCCTTCGTCCAGGAATAGTTTTGTTTCAGTTCCAGATACAGGTCTTCCTGGCTCTTGTCGATGGAAACCGCGTATCCAATATTGTTCCCTTCCTCGTTTTGCTTCGGAAGATTTTCAAACGTCACAACCCATTTGCCGTTCTTATTTTCCTTAACGGTTTCTTGATAGGTCTTACCGTCTCCCTCGAGCTTGATCGGAACCTTCTTCGGACGAAGACCGTCCTTATCCTTTTGGTCATTCCATTCAATCTCGACTTTTATGTCGATTGTCTCCGGCTTCGGTGTCGGCGTGTCGGTCGGCTCCTCCGTCGGCTCTTCCGTGGGTTTCGGCGTCGGTTCCTTTGTAGGCTCCTCCGTCGGCTGTTGAGTCGGTTCCTCTGTAGGCCGGAGCGTGGAGGCTCGTGTCGGAGCTTCGGTCGGAGCATCCGTCGGTTCTTCGGTGGGCTTCGGCGTCGGGGCTTTGGTAGGTGTCTCCGTCGGTTTTTCAGTCGGTTCGTCCGTTGGAGCCTTGGTGGGCTCTTGCGTCGGCGCAATGGTCGGTGCCTCCGTCGGAACATCCGTCGGAGCTTCCGTCGGCTCCGGAGACGCGGTAAACTCCGGCAGGAGATCATCCGCATCGATCAGCTTCTGAACATACTTGCGAAGCGGATCGCACAGGTCAATGTACTGATCGTACAGCATCGAGCACCAGCGATATCTTCCGTATTTCAAGGTATACTGCCGATACTGTTTTGCAGCGACGCCATATACCTTTTGAATAATGTCCACACGGTTTGCCTGATCGGTAAACACAAAGTTCCACTGGAAGAGGGAAGCTTGTGACCCGCCCATGGAATACATGCCGATATCTTCTCGATTCAAGTTATAAGCAAAGGCGGCAAGAGCAGCCGTCTGCGACGGTGTGCAGTTGGTAAACAACTCGCCTTTGAATGCATCGATGACGTCCGGAATGCGAACAATCAGATTGTTCTTTTTCATGTGTTCAAAGAACGCAACAAGAATCCGCTTCTGCCGATTCACGCGGTTTGCATCGCCGACATCCGCCGCCGAAAGACCGTTGCCGGCTTTTCTCACACGGCAGTAATCCAGCACTGCCTGCCCGTCCATATGCTGAAGGCCCTTTACATATGAGCGGCCCTGAATCTTAAAGGAAATGTCAAGATCGTAATCCAGTCCGCCGAATGCATCGACCAGCGATTTCAGGGATGTCATCGTAACCGCATAGTAGTAGTCGACCGGAATTCCGCCAAGCATCCACTCTGCGGATTCACAGACTTTTTCCAAGCCAGCGGGATTCACCGATCCGTCGCTCTTGTAGAGACCGCCTCCGCAGTTCAGCGACGCATTCAGCTTATAAATACCATCCACGCCGGGGATATTGGCATACGTATCGCGCGGCAGTGAAATCAAGTCCGCACGATTCTCGTCAAAATTGACGGAAAGAACCATCATGACATCGGAATGCCATTCTTTTTTGCCGTTCCACGTCAGACGTTCCTCGGAAAAGTCGACACCGATCAAAAGGATATTCACGATATCCTTCATCATCGAGGTATCCGCCATGCTGTAGAGCTTGTCGTACGGCAGCGGTGTCGAGGTCGGTTCCGGAGAGAACGATTGTTCCCAGTTTGCGGTAGGCTGCTCGGTCGTGGCCATCGGCTCCGGCGTAGCTGTATTGATGATGACGATCGACGAATTCTCTGTCGGCGTCGGCGAAGCATCCTCCGCCACTTTCCTTGCCGTGCACGTTCCCGCATTGCGGAAGTCGTCCCCGGATCCGCCAAACAGGAATGTCGTGACCGGCGTTAAGAGCAACGCAAACAAAATGCCGACCAAAACGATGGCGGCAGCAGCCAGTCCTACGATCATAACGCGTTTATTTCTCAATTCCAAAGTCCTCCCTTGGAGACAGATTCTTTTGATACGATCTTATTCTATATATTCCAATGTAAAAAATCCATATCAATACGAAATTGTAACAAAGCTTTTACAAAAATAACGCAACTTTTGCAACCAAATTGTCAAATCTTTCTTAACATTGAAATTTTTACTTTTCAAACGGAAAATGTGTGCTATACTTATCATCAGTATAGAAACATGCTGAAAATGGGTATCTATATGTTGGAGGTTTTCTCATGATTGTAGTGATTCCGGCCTATGAACCGGACGATAAATTATTGGGTGTGGTTGCAGATTTTAGGGAGCATGCGCCCTCGTTTCCGATCGTAGTGGTAAACGATGGAAGCAGCGACAAATGTTCTAAAATCTTTGCATCGCTTGAACCGATCGAACAGGTAACGGTTTTGCACCACCCGCATAACAAAGGCAAGGGCGCTGCGCTGAAAACAGCATTTGCGTATATTCGGGATCACTTCCCTACATCGGAAGGAATCTTAACGGTCGATGCCGACGGTCAGCACCTTCTGAAGGATTCCTTGGAAGTCTGTCGTGCATGGGAAGAGCGCCCGGATATGCTGATTACAGGCTCTCGCCGATTCACGGGCAATGTTCCGCTTCGCAGCCGCATCGGAAACGGCATTACACGCGGAGTATTTCATCTTACCACGGGAAAACGTGTGTATGATACACAGACCGGTCTTCGTGCTTTTTCCGTCAGCCGAGCGGAGGAAATGCTGGCGTTGCAGGGTGATCGGTATGAGTATGAGATCAATCAGTTGCTTCATTGCTGTACGAAGAGCACCGGCGTATACGAGGTCACGATCGATACTGTGTATTTAGACGATAACAAATCGTCACATTTTGATACACTTCGTGACTCCGCAAAGATCTACAAAGTCATCTTTCGATACCTTGCGCCGACGTTTTT
>JAUMVL010000171.1 GCA_030530185.1 Clostridia bacterium
GCCATTTCTGCCTACTGGTATTGTTTTCCGTTCTTTTGCCGCAAATGTCCTGGTACCTTTATTTAACAGCCCCTTTGCTGTTACATTATCAGGACGCAGCTTTGTAATCCGCGTCGGTGACCGGGATCAGGATGCCGACCTCGAACCAGCCGTTTTCGCCGTGGACGGCGAGCGAGCCACCGTACTTTTCAACCGTGGAGCGGATCGATTTGAGCCCGTAGCCGTGGAAGCGTTTGTCGCGCTTGGTCGTTTCCGGGAGCGTACCCGAGATCGTTTCGCCGCTCGGATAGCGGTTGCGAAATTGCAGCTTCACAAAGCCCTTTTGCCGCGAGACGGACAGATGGATCAATCGCTGTTCGATCGGCGCTACCTGCTCGGCGGCTTCGATCGCGTTGTCGAGCGCGTTGCCGAACAGCGCGGACAGGTCCATGACGTTCATAAAATCGAGCGCATGCCCGTCGGCGACGACGGTCATCGTGATGTCGTGCTGCTGACAATAGAGGCTTTTGCCGGTCAGAATCGTGTCGAGCACCTCGTTGCCGGTTTTGTTCTGCGCTTCGTAGGTGCGGATCTCGTTTTCGAGCTGATCGAGGTATTCGGTCTTTTGTCCGCTGCCGATCTCCGAACGCAGGAGGGCAATCTGATGTTTCAGATCGTGGTATTTTTGGTTGACGAGGTTGATCGACTCCTGCCGCACGCGGTAGTTTTCATACTGTTGATCGAGGATGCGCTGCAGCGCGTCGCGCTCCTGCCGCGCATAGCTGTCGCACAGCTGCAAATGCAGCGCATAGAGGATCGCGATGCCGCCGAAGTAGACGATTGTGCGGATCATAAACACCTGCGATTCGGTTTCCGCCGTGAACGGCGTGTCGATCGAGGTGTAGCTGAGCGAGCTTAAGATGTAGATGACCAGCGCGATCAAAACGGTTTCCAAGGTATGCCGGAGCGAGAGCTTCATTTCGACCAGCGCTTCCCGGTGACGGCGCTCCAAAATCGCTGCGAGCGCGAGCACGACAGAGCCGACCAGCAGCATCAGAACGATTTGCCACGACAGCGTCTGCAAAGCGGGCGTGCGCACCGAATAGTAGCGGTACAGCTGCCACGCGAGCGACACCGCAAACCCGCCGAGAATGAACGCGCGGGCGCAGCAATAGACCTGATTCAGCAGCGGAACGGCGGTCAGCACAAGAAACGGGAACAGCGTCCAGACGGCGAACAGCGTGACGCCGAGGTTGAACGGCATCCCGCGCAGCGGCGCAATGACCTGGTACAGGGCGATCTGCACCGGCAAAAAGAGCAGCGCAATCAGCACGGTCGGGAGCTTTTTCATCCGTTTCGGCAGCAGCAGGATGAACAGCATGTACGACAGCCAATGGAAGATCGCGGTCCAAAAAAACGGAATATCGGAATCGAAATGCAGCTGAATCATGCGTGAACCTCATTGATATACCGGTTCAGCGCCTCTAAAAACGGTTTCTTCTTGGCGCGGCTGACCTGTACCACATACGGCCCGACGAGCGCGTCGCCGTTCTGGATGCCCTCTACATACGCCAGGTTCACAAGGTCGCACTTGTTGCAGCGGAAAAACGGAAGGCCTTCGAGCAAGCTTTCGACATCCTTCATCGAGCCGCCGATTTCGAGATCGCCGTCGGTCGTGTGGTACAGCAGCGAATGGCCGTGCACCTCCACGTAGAGAAGCTGCGTGCTGTCGAGCTTTTTGCCGCCCTGCTGATGGTTCAGAAACAGATATCGCTTTTGACGGCGCGAAAGGCGGGCGATCGCGCGGGAAAGACACTGGGAAAAGGCGTAATAGGACAGGGGCTTGAGCACATAATCGAGCGCGTCGACCGCGTATCCCTCGATGGCAAACTGGCTCATATTCGTGATAAAGAGGAGGATCGTATCGGGATCGGTCTCGCGGATGCGGCGCGCAGCGGTCATACCGTCGACGGACGGCATTTGAATGTCCAGCAGGATGATATCGAACACGGGGCGGTATTCGTCAAGCAGCTCCGCACCGTCCGAAAACACCTGCCAGTCCAGCTGTTTTCCGCTTTCTTTGGCATATTGGGTCAGGTACGCACAAAGCTGCCTTTGGAACAGCGGATCATCCTCCGTAATCGCCAGCCGTATCATCCCGATTTCCTCCGAATTCATATATCATTACTATAACATATGAGAGAAAACCATGCAAGAAAAAGATCGTTCCCGTTCGATCAAAAGAAGATAAAATTGTATGACGGTTCGTGCAAAAAAAATGACGGATGGTGCGTCTGCCCTTGCATCCTATTTACAAAGTTGTTACACTGTTCGTGTAAAAACGGTATGGGGATTCCCCTGCCGGTCCGTTCCGCAAAACGGGACGGGAACCACATAAAGGAGGAGAAAGATGAACAAGAAACTTGCCCCTATCATGCGGGGTCTGGCCGCTGTCATGGCAGCGCTGTTCGTAATCGCGTCGGTCGGTACGGGCATCGCAGAAGGCTATCGCTCCGCACTGGACAGCGTTCTCGGAACACAGAGCTTTGTCGTCAATACGGATGAAGACGCTGCTCGTTTCAAGAGCGATTTTGCAACCATCGAGGAAATGGCTGCTGCTGCCAAGGACATCGCCATCCGTGAGGGTGAAGAGGGTACCGTCGTCATGAAGAATGACAACGCGGTGCTGCCGCTGCCGGCCAACGCGCAGGTTGTGCTGTTCGGCCTCGCCGCCTATGCGCCGTATCCGTATGCGAACGGCGACCTGAAGGGCGGCAACGAGGATGCAGTCGATCTGGTTGACGCATTGACCAACGCAGGCATTTCGATCAATGAGACCGTCAAGAAGTTCTACACGGAGGGCATTCTCAACAAGCACATCGAGATGGTTCCGAACATGTGGACCGGCGAGGAAGTCCCGACGGTTGCGTACGATCACATCTACGTTGCGTCCCCCGGCGACATGGTGAACTACCAGATTGCCGAGGTTCCGCCGACGGAATTTGAAGCGATGGGCGCTCCCGCAAACTGGAAAGATTCCATCGACAAGGCCAGTACGACCGCAATCGTCGTGTTCGCACGCGGTGCAGGCGAAGGCAACACCTATGCTCCGGGTTCGGCGCTCGATTATGCCGGCAATCCGACCGGTGCCGATCCGCTGGCGCTCTCTTCCGATGAGCTTGCGCTGATCGAGGTCGCCAAGGAGACCTGCTCGAAGGTTCTTGTTTTGATCAACTCAGGCAACAACATGGTGCTCAAGGAGATCGCGGCGGGCGGTTCGCACGAGGTTGACGGTATCGCCTACATCGGTGTCATCAACGATTATCAGTGCACCGGTATTGCCAATGTTCTGACCGGCAAAGCCAACGCGACCGGCGCGCTGCCCGACACCTATGTCGCGGACAATGCGTCCATCCCGGCAGTCGCCAACTTCGGCGGCGGTTACTATGCGGACTATGAGATCGTCGGCGTCAACGGAACCGATTACCGCTTCCCGGGTGAAACCGTTGCCAATACGGAAGCAAGCTCGTTCGGCGGCGCATCCACCTACAACGGCGGTATGTATATCGTTGAGGCCGAGGGCATCTACGTCGGTTACAAATACTTCGAGACGCGTTACTATGACGCGATCATGAATGCAGCCTCCAACGCGTCCTCCGCAAAGGGTGCAACGCAGGCGGCAAACTGGGACTATGCCAAGGAAGTCCTGTTCCCGTTCGGTCATGGCCTCAGCTACCTCGACTACACGCAGACGCTGAAGTCGGTTGACGTCGACAAGACGCCCGAAGGCAACATCACTGCGGTCGTCGAGATCAAGAACAACAGCAACACGGCGGGCAAGTTCCTGGCGCAGCTCTATGTGCAGAAGCCCTACACCGAGTATGACAAGACGAATCTCGTCGAGAAGTCGGCTGTCGATTTCCTGAACAGCGCAAAGGTGGATGTCCCCGCAAACGGCACGGCCGAGGTGACGATCACCGTTCCGACCAAGTATCTGGCTTCCTATGACTACAAGAACGCCAAGACCTACATCCTTGACGAGGGTGACTACCTGTTCACCGCAGCTGCCGGTTCGCATGCAGCGGTCAACAACTTCATTACCGCACAGGGCGGCACACCGGACGGCACGACCCAGAATGGCGCAGTCGTAACCTGG
>JAUMVL010000172.1 GCA_030530185.1 Clostridia bacterium
ATTTTCTGATGTTCGTCGACGAGAGCCATGTGACGCTCCCGCAGATCGGTGCGATGTTCAAGGGCGATCGGGCACGTAAGGATGCGCTTGTCGAATACGGCTTCCGCCTGCCTGCCGCGCGGGATAACCGGCCATTGACGTTTGACGAGTTCTATGCGCGTGTTCCGCAGCTGATCTGTGTGTCCGCAACGCCTGCCAGGTTCGAGCTTTCGGAGGCAGGGCAGATTGCGGAGCAGATTATCCGTCCGACGGGACTTCTTGATCCCGAGGTGGAGATCCGTCCGGTCAAGGGGCAAATCGACGATCTGCTCGGTGAGGTGCGAAAGCAAACCGAAAAGGGGTACCGCACCTTGATCACGACGCTGACCAAGCGGATGGCAGAGGATCTGACCGAATACCTTGAGGGCATGAACGTGCGTGTGCGGTATATGCACTCGGATATTGACACGCTCGATCGCATGGAGATTGTGCGCGACCTGCGTCTCGGTGAATTCGATGCGCTGGTGGGCATCAACCTTCTGCGTGAAGGACTGGACTTACCGGAAGTAGGGTTGGTAGCGATTTTGGACGCCGATAAGGAAGGGTTCCTTCGTTCGGAAACCAGTCTGATTCAGACGATCGGCCGTGCTGCGCGAAACGCCGAGGGCAAGGTGATTTTGTATGCGGATACGGTGACCGGTTCGATGGAACGGGCCATTACCGAAACGGAGCGGCGCCGCAAGAAACAGAAGGCATACAACGAGGCTCACGGCATCGTTCCTCACAGCATCGAAAAGAAGGTGTATGACACGCTTGTCATCACGCGGCATGAGGATGAAAAGATCAACGCAATGGACGAGCGCCAGAAGCAAAAGGAAATCGCCCTTCTGACCGAGCAGATGCTCGAAGCCTCACGGGAATTGGAATTCGAGACTGCTGCCAAGCTGCGTGACCGGATCAAAAAGTTGAAAGGCGAGAATGTCCGTCAGACGCGCGGCAAGGAGCTGCGGCCCGGACAGATCGGCGCTCACCGCAGGGCACGTGAAAAGACGCACAAATAACAAGAAAACGCGAATTGACTCCAAAATCAAGGAAAGCGGGAGAGACAATGGAAAACAACGAGAATGCCCCGGTATTCGAGGCGTATGAATCGGAAGAGGACGTGCTGCACGGCGAGCTTTCCTTTGAAGGCGAGTTTTCGCGTGAGCGAATCGGCTGGTCCAGGCCTGCCGTTTTTATCGTTCTTGCGGTCGTTGCTGCCGCCTTGCTCGGCATCGCGGCAATGATTTTGCTGCTGCCCAAATCGGACGGTCATCCGATTATCAATGAGGTGATGACCTCCAATGATTCCGCCTTCCTGCACCCCGACCACGGTTCTGTTGACTGGATCGAACTGTATAATCCGACCGACCGGGATATCGACCTTGGCGGCTATGGACTTACCGACGAACTGAAAAAGCAGTACAAATACACGTTTCCTACGGGAACCGTACTCAAAAGCCATGCGTACCTTGTGCTCTATTGCACCGGCGGTACGACCGCATCCGATGCCGATCCCTACTGCACGGGCTTTGCGCTTTCCCAGGAGGGAGAGCAGTTGTACCTGATCGACGGGTCATACGTTGAGCTCGATGAGGTCAACGTACCGTTCCTCGAAACCGATACCGCCTATGCGCGTACGGAATCAGGCGCGTTTGCCGTCACGACCGTGGCAACGCCCGGAGAAAAGAATATGCTTTCTGGACAATAAACCGGCAGGAAGAGACTTTTTTGCACGATCTGTCCAGCAGTATTCGAAATAGCGGCGATACGCATAAAAAGCAAAGGATTTTCCGCAGTAAAAACCGTATAGCACTTATTATACTAAATCGGAGAGCCTTCGAAATAGAATTTTATCGTTCCCTTGCAGGAAAACGATTGCTTCCGCATTCTCCGAATTCGCATGGATAAGTCCTTGACGAATAAAAAGAGAAGGAACATCTAATTGCCCATTACGAAACATACAAAGGATAGCGGATAGGGCCTCCGTATGAGCCTGTAAAAACATGGATTCTCTTTGGCGCGACATGTTATTGCCAAAGGTTTCGATTGTCCCACGTTTGGATTGGGTAACAAGCACTTGAATTTCGTTCGGTGGGCTACCATCCCAAAAGTGAACCGCGGCATTTTGCATTCTTTCAAATGAAAATTTGTTCATCCGTGCACTCCAAAGAACATTCTACTTCCATCGGAAAAATAATAGAAGTAATTGTATATACTTCCACCACAATAACAATAGGTCCAATTGTATCCATAATACGCTTTTGCTTGATCAAGCGTTTTCCAACCGGTAAAACCATACTGATCAGTCTCAACAGGAACCTGAACTTCATCGATCTCTTGTTCCGGTTCGGTTCCTTGCTCGAGGTTTTCTGCAATCGTCCCAAAAGCAAGGAAGAGACAAAGAATTAGAGATATCGCTACTAATAACTTCTTTTTCATCATATTTCTCCTTTTTTTTGTATTATAGCATTATAAAAATGGCTTGTCAATCAAATGGGATATCAGCTGATCCTTTCCAACGGGAAAATATATTATTTGCAAAATAAAGGTTGACAAGCATTGGAGATCGGAGTAAAATAATATACAATTAAAGCAAGGAGAACGATTGCGTGAACCGGATTTCGATGGCAATGTGGTGTACGGCGTGTTGGATGCGCCGTGTTTGCCATGTCTTCGGAATCGAGTAAAGAACCCTCACACAGGCTTTGCCGATCGGGTTGCTCCCTTCCGGAGTACCCGATCGTTTTTTATTCCGAATTTCGGTGAAAAGGAGTCCTGCATGCAATACCATTCCGGCTTTCGATGTAGAATCAGATGCTGATCCCGAAGGAATTTTCATACCAACCGAACCAGTTTTGTAAAGGAGATTTTATAATGTCAAATATTGTTACTTCCGCATTGGAACTGATCGGGAAAACCCCGCTTTTGGAGCTTTCCAATATCGAAAAGGAGGAGCAGCTTGGAGCAAAGGTTGTGGCCAAGCTGGAATTGTTCAATCCCGCAGGCTCGGTCAAGGACCGGATTGCCAGAGCAATGATTTTGGATGCAGAAGCGCGCGGTGTGCTCAAGTCCGGCGCGACAATCATTGAACCGACCTCGGGCAATACGGGCGTCGGCCTTGCAGCGGTTGCGGCCGCGCGCGGATATCATGTGATTCTGACGATGCCCGAAACCATGTCCGTCGAGCGGAGGCAGCTTGCCAAGGCATACGGCGCCGAGATCGTTCTGACCGAGGGAAGCAAGGGGATGAAGGGCGCGATTGAAAAAGCGCAGGAGCTTGCCGACGCAACGCCGGGCAGCATGATTGCGGGACAATTTGTCAACCCAGCCAATCCGAAAGCCCATTATGAAACCACCGGCCCGGAGATCTGGGCGGACACCGACGGAAGGGTGGATATCTTCGTGGCGGGGGTCGGCACGGGCGGCACGCTGACCGGAACGGGGACGTTCCTGAAGGAGCAAAATCCGAACATCCGAATCGTTGCCGTCGAACCGGAGACTTCTCCGGTTCTGTCCCGAGGAGTAGCCGGCCCGCATAAGATTCAGGGCATCGGCGCAGGTTTCGTGCCGGATGTGCTGAATACGGCGATCTACGATGAAATCATACCCGTTTCAAACGAGGATGCGTTTGCTACCGGGAAGCGCATCGGAAGAAGAGAGGGCATTCTCGTCGGCATCAGCTCCGGCGCTGCCGCATATGCAGCCATTCAGCTTGCCAAGCGGCCCGAAAACGCGGGCAAAACGATCGTTGTGCTCTTGCCCGATACTGGCGAACGGTATCTTTCCACCGCATTGTTTGCAGATTGATTTGCAGCGGAACAAATCCAACAAAGCGTCGTCTCAACGTTGGACGGCGCTTTCTTTTTATACGGATTTGGGCTTTGGACATTGGCGCCGATAGATATGGAAGAAGTACCCAAGCTCGGCGGCTGCGGTCAGCAGCCATGAAAAGATGTACACAAGATACAAAGACGGAACGGTTTTGAAATATCCGAAGATCGTGTAGACCCAAAATACGCGGAACACACAGCTTCCCATGATAACGATTGCGGTCGGGACAATGCTTTTGCCGAGACC
>JAUMVL010000173.1:0-271 GCA_030530185.1 Clostridia bacterium
ACTGGTGATCATGATTCGGAAAAAGAAGAGGAAGAAGCAATGAAACGGTTGCTGATGCTTCTGCTGGCGGCACTGTTGATGGCGCCGACCGCAGCGCGGGCAGATGTGATCGTCGAGCCCGAAAATGCATTTTATGAGGCGCATCGGGATGAATGCACGCACACGGCATATCGGTGTTATTTTTCCGAGGAAGAAGTCGTGATTTATTCCGCGCCGTACGGCATGAAACGGGGAACGGTGCAGCCCGGGCAGAATTTCGGCGTCGAATGGA
>JAUMVL010000173.1:281-4097 GCA_030530185.1 Clostridia bacterium
ATACGGAGCCGGATGGTTCGGTATGGGGCTATTGCGAATGGAAAAGCGGCTGGGTTCCGCTCGGCGGGATGCAGTTGTGCTATGACTGGATTTCATTTGCCGAGGAATATGCGGATGCGATTGTTCCCAATGCGGATCATGCATCGTTTTCAACATGGTTTTCGGAAGATACGGTTGTGACGTATTCCTATCCAAACGGACCGGTTGCGTATTCGCTGGATTTGTTCGATGAGAACGGCGCGGGGCCGGAGCTGCTCTATACGGATCCGGAAGGAAAGGAATGGGGCTTTGTCGGGTATTATTACGGCAGACGAAACCTTTGGATCTGTCTCAGCAACCCGACCGACGATCAACTGACGTCCGAACAAAAACGTTCCGTTCCGACGGCATATCCTTTACCGCAGACAAAGGGGTACGTTGTCAGCTCGGTGTTTTGGGTGATTGGGACGGTGCTTGCGGTCGTCGGAACGGCGGCAGTGCTGCTTTCGGTGATTTTGAAAAGGAGAAGGAAATAAGGAGTATGGGAATGAAATGGTTGGAGCTGGCGGTCTATACGACCGATGCGGGTATTGAACCGGTCAGCGCGGCATTGACCGGTGCGGGGATTACGGGCCTGTCGATTGAGGAGAGCCATGAGTCGGCATATGCCTTTCTGAAGGAAGCCGCTGTATTTTGGGATTTCGCAGACATGGACAAGATCGGCGTCGACACCCCGTGCGTCAAAGGATATGTAGCGGATTGCCCGGAAAATTTGCCGACCGTGGAAGCGGCAAAGAAAGCGATCGAACGGCTGCGCTCACTGGAGCTCGGCTTCGACCTCGGCTCGCTCGCAATGACCGTTGTATCGGTTGACGAGGAGGATTGGGCCAACAATTGGAAAAAGTATTATAAGCCGCTCGAAATCGGGGATCGGTTGCTGGTGCTGCCGTCATGGGAACCTGAACCAGAGACCGATCGAACGATTCTGAAGCTCGATCCCGGCATGGCGTTCGGCACCGGCGCGCATCATACGACGCGGATGTGCCTTGAATTTTTGGAAAAGACTGTAAAAACCGGCGATACCATGCTGGATCTCGGATGCGGCAGCGGAATTCTGTCGATTGCATCCGTACTGTTGGGCGCCAAGCAGGCAATCGCTGTGGATATTGACCCGATCGCGGAAAAGATTGCCTATGAGAATGCGGCGATGAACGGCATCACAAAGGAGACCTTTACCGTTTTGATCGGCAACATCCTTTCCGACGCATCGGTACAGGACCGCATTCGCGGCAAATATCCGGTCGTTGCGGCGAATATTGTTGCGGACGTCATCATTGCTCTTGCACCGCTTGCCAAGACGATGGTTGCTCAGAATGGAGTATTCATCGTTTCCGGCATTATTGATGAGCGCGTATCGGACGTAACGGCTGCGCTTTTGCACAGTGGTTTCTCGGTAACGGAACAGCGTTCTGCCGAAGGCTGGAATGCCTTTTTGTGTCATTGAGCTATGCACCGTTTTTTTATCAAAGAACCGATTGCGGATACGGTTACGCTGCGCGGGGAGGACGTCAAGCACATTTCCCGCGTGCTTCGGCTGCGTGATGGCGACGCCATCACACTTTGCGATGGACGCGGATCGGAATGTGTCGCTGAGATTGAATCCATCACAAAGGACGCGATCTGCTGCCGCTGCACAGCTCCGATCCCGTGCGCCGGCGAACCGAGGACGAAAGTAACGATCTATCAGGGTCTGCCGAAAACCGGCAAGATGGAAACGATTGTTCAGAAGTGCGTCGAACTCGGCGTGGACAGAGTCGTTCCGATGCTGACCGATCGATGCGTGGTACAGCCGAAGGAGTCGTTTCAAAGTCGGATCGAGCGCTGGCAGCGCGTCAGCGAGGAAGCGGCAAAGCAGAGCCAAAGGGGGACAATCCCTATAATTGAACCGTTGGTCGCTTTGAAGCGCGTCGATTTGTCCCAGTATGACTTGGCGCTCGTTGCTTACGAAAACGAGCAGACGGTTTCATTAAAAGAAGCGTTGAAAGCCTTTTCCGGTACGAAAATCGCGCTTCTGATCGGGCCCGAGGGAGGCTTTGAGCAGGCAGAGATTGAGCACCTTGTCGGGGAAGGCGCACAGTCCGTTTCGCTCGGGACACGGATTTTGCGCACCGAGACAGCGGGCATGGCAATGCTGGCACAGGTGCTGTACGAGGTGGAAACATGAGAGTTGCATTCTGTACACTCGGCTGCAAGGTCAATCACTACGAGACACAGGCGATGGAGGAACTGTTTCGCAAGGCGGGCTATGAAATCGTATCGTTCGAGGAACAAGCCGATATCTATGTGGTCAATACCTGCACGGTAACCCAGATCAGCGATAAGAAGTCCCGACAGATGCTTTCACGGGCACATGCGGGGAACCCCGACGCGCTTGTGGTTGCCGTAGGCTGCTATGCCGAGACTTCGCGAGAGACCGTTGCCGCACTCGACGGCGTTTCGCTTGTGATCGGAACCGAAGGAAGAAAGGACATCGTTTCGCTCTGTGAACGAGCCATGAAGGGACAACAGGTTGAAAACTTTTATCCGACGCCGTTTGCAAGACGAACCTTCGAAGAACTCAGCGCAACACATGACAGCCGTACACGCGCCGTATTGAAGATTCAGGATGGCTGCAACAGCTTTTGTACCTACTGTGCGATTCCATTTGCACGCGGCGCACTGCGTTCGCGCACGCTTGAAAGCTGCGAGCGCGAATTGCGAACGCTTGCGGCGGGCGGATATCGGGAAGTGGTTTTGACCGGCATTCAGCTGTCGGCATATGGCGTTGACCTCGAGGAACATCCCGACCTCTGCGAGGTGATTCATCTTGCCGACGGCATCGACGGAATCGATCGCATCCGGCTTGGCTCTTTGGAGCCGCGGTCGATTACGGAACGTTTTATCGAAACGGCGAAGGGCTGCCCGTCGCTGTGCCATCAGTTTCATCTGTCGCTGCAAAGCGGCTCCGACTCTGTGCTGAAGCGCATGAATCGGCGATATACAACCGAGGATTATCGAACTGCTGTCCGGCTGCTTCGAGACGCGTTTCCCGATACGGCGATTACGACTGATATCATTGCGGGTTTTGTCGGCGAGTCCGAGCAGGAACATGCCGAAACGATGGCGTTTGTCAAGGAAATCGGCTTTGCCCGGATCCATGTATTTCCGTATTCCAAACGGAACGGAACCAAGGCGGCAGCAATGGCAGGGCATCTTCCGAAAAAGATTAAGGAAATGCGCGCAAAGGAGCTGATTGCGCTCGGAACTGCATGCGAGGAGGCTTTCGTAAGGGAGATGATCGGTTCGAACGTTCAGGTGCTGATGGAGGATGACGGCACCGGCTACACGGGAAACTACGTTCGCGTTCGCTGTGACGGAGCAGCGGGGGAACTGAAAAATGTAACAATCTATGCGCAGGACGGCGTGCTTGCGCTTGGAAAATAAGGAGGATTGACATATGTGTTTGTTTTGTGAAATTGCTGCGGGAACGATCCCGTCAAAGAAAGCGTACGAGGACGAAACCGTTGTGGCGTTCTACGACATTGCCCCACAGGCGCCGGTTCATGTTCTGATCATTCCGCGCAAACATATCGAGAGCGCCCAAGTATTGACCGAGACGGAGAATGCCTTGCTCTGCCATATGTTCGAGGTGGCAAGAAGCCTTGCCGTCGAGCTCGGCGTAGCCGAAAGCGGTTACCGGCTGATTACGAACGTCGGCCCCGATGCAGGCCAGAGCGTCCCGCATCTGCATCTGCATTTGATCGGCGGAAAAACACTGAATTGGAACAATTAGTAAAC
>JAUMVL010000174.1 GCA_030530185.1 Clostridia bacterium
GATGCCTGTGCCTGGCCGTCCACTGGTTCAACCCACTGGTCTGGTATGCCGCTGTGCTGTCGAGAAACGACGCGGAGCTGGCCTGCGACGAATCCACGATTCTACGACTGGGTGAAGCGGAGCGGGCCGACTATGGCCGCACATTGCTTCGCCTTACCTGCGAAAAGCGCCCTGCCCTGCTCAATACCGCAACCACCATGACCAGCAGCGGCAAGAGCATCAAAGAGCGCATCCGGCTGATAGCGAAAAAACCCAAGATGACGGTTTATACGCTTATCGCCGTAGTGCTTATCGCCGCCATCGCCGTTGGCTGTACATTCACGGGAGCAGAGGAAAAAAGCGTCGACTACAACGATGACTGGTTTATAACCGAGGCATGGCCTCTCGCGAAGGAGTATGCCGACGCAAACGGCCTGAACATTTCCAAGAACAGCGTAACTGTGATAAGGAACGCGGACGACACATGGGCGGACGTGCCCTTCACAGAGACAGAGGGGTTACGAAGTGTGCAGGTATCCTTTGTCAAGAATGATAACGGTGAATGGGCCGTCGTTCCGGTGAACGCCGTGAATCTGCTCGATCCCGAAAGGTGGGGCATTCAGGCCAGCGTAAGCGATGAGCTTGCAAACAGCGTCCCCGCCGCTGTCCTCAACTATGCGCGTGACTATGTGGCACAGTTAATCAGCTTCTACCATGAGGCGTGGCCGGAAATCGAGGACCCACGCGACCCCTGCCGCGTAACGAAGGCGAAAATAACCGGGATCACCCAAATAAGCACAGGCACGGCCGGCCTTGACGATAGCATCAATATGTACCTGTTGGAATACCGGCTGCTTGTTGAGGGGAACAGCGACAGTATCCTTATCGGCGGCATGAATATGGAGGACGGCTGGCTCACCGAATGGGGCAGCGCCGGACAGCCCTATCTGCTTCTGCACCGGGAGGACCGCGGCGGCGACGCTGTCTGGACTCCCATCTGCGTCACCAACACCGACAGCATTGACTTTGATTACGGGACGCCCGAAATGCTGGAAAAGTACGGCAGCAAGTACACGGCGGCGGCTATGGAGCTATATCGAGAATACCGCAACGCGGAACCTGCAAATGCCGTGTGTCAGGCGATCGACCGTATCCTCGTCGGGACGCGGAGCTATGATGATACATGGCAGTCGGCCGGAAACTATACCATTACGGTGTCCAGCGCCGACGGACGCACCGACAGTTATTCCTGCGTGCCGGTAACGGCATACTCTTCCATCAACACTTCGGGTTACCACATCGGAGAGTCGTATGACTGGTCTCCGGCAAACGCCTGGAGCGAGGATTTCAGCAACAGCGACTATGTGCTGACCATCTCCAATGACCGGTATTCCGTGACCGTCTATTCCAACGAAAGCAAAATAAAGATCAAAGGGCCGGAAGGAATGGCGATGTATTTGACCGGTACGCCGCGGACGGAAGATGAGTACGCTGCTATCCACGAATACGAACGTATGTTTTTAGAGCTGCGGCAATACGCCATGCGGGCGCTGGAGGCATACGAGCTGGAGGCCTGCTATGTGGATGGCACTGAAACGAACTATGACGTGATCGCTCAGAAGCTGTCGGAGCAGTATTCCAGGATGATTCTTGACCGGCCCGGCTGGTATCATCAGCGGGCGGAGGACGCGAAGTTTGGCGGCGCCAATGTGTATGATGCCTATTACGGCGAAGACGATCCCAATTTCTGCTTTGGAATGGGAATTTATCTAAAAATACCGGAGGAGCAGACTCTTTATTGGCAGGCAGGCGCCGGCTTGACCGAGCCGCCCCCCGACGGAGAATTTGCCGGTTATTATGGCTACGGCAGTGGGGTGACGGTTCATAAGAGCGAGGATGGCCGCTGGCGCATGCTCGGTCTTGCCACTGGCGGCGCATGGGCTTATCTCCCCGTTGCCACGGAATCGGCCTCTGTAAAGGAGCTCATAGAGCTGTATTTCCTTACCTCCGGCCAAAGCCGCGACTGGCGGATCCTCTCCGCCCTCGCCGAGAGGCCCCTTGACGAAGTGAAAAAGCAGGTGGGGTTGCTGAACAAATCACAGCAGCAAGAGCTGAAGGCTGGCATCTTTCGTTTTATGGAGACATATCCGAATTATCACTCGTGGTCGCCCGGCGATTTTGAATCGTGAGTTCGGAAGGATTAAAAGAAGTACGTTCTTGCAAAGACCTGATAAACCAAGTGTTCGGCAGGGCTTCGTTTCTGTTGAAAACTCCGGGAATCGATGTCCTGAAAGAGCACAGTATTCGAATTTGGCTTTGGACGGATTTGAAGACGTGCTCCGAAGGCTGCGAGCAATAAGCGAAGCAGGCTGCTGTGCATATGCGCAATATAGCTTTGCGGCATCTCCGCAAAAAACAGCAAATAGCTGCGTATATGCGGATTCGGCAGACTTGACTGAAAGGCCGCAGGTCGGGAGGAAACTCCCGACCTGCGGCCTTCTTTCTGCTATTACATCTCGGGGTACTTGATCTGCACGGGCTTGCCGGTCTTTGCAGACTCGATCGCGGCGTTGCAGACGGCGACAGTGGAAGCGCCGTCCAGAGAAGTGATGGGAGACTTCTTGCCGTTGATCAGCGCATCGAGGAAGATCTCCAGCTCGCCGGCGACGTTGTGGCTCTTGGATTCCACAGGGATCTCGATCGGGTAGGTGAAATCCAGATTACCGTTGATCTTTTTGCCATCGCCTTTGTAGAGCTTGAGCAAGCCTTCACGTTCCTTGATGATTGTGCCCTTCGTTCCATAGAGAACGGTGCGCATGGTGTAGTCACGGACACAGCCGATGGAGGCAAAGACCTTGCCGATCACGCCGTTCGGGAACTTCATGATGCTGACCGTGCAGTCGTCCGCCGGCCAGTCAGTGAGGCACTTATGGTTGGAGTACGCGCTGACCTCGGTCGGGTTGCCCGCAATCCAGCGGAGCAGGTCCACCGCATGGCAGCCGCCGCCGATGAAGCCGTTGCGCTCCGGGGTAATGCGCCAGTTGTCGACGCCGGGATGGATGGTGTAAGAGTGGGCATACTCGCTTTCGACGAAGTACAGATCGCCGATCATACCGTCGTCCACCATTTTCTTCATGACCTTGCAAGTGGGGTTGCAGCGGCAGACCTGACCGATCATGAGCATTTTGCCGGTCTCTTTTTCCACACGCATCATTTCTTCACATTCCGCAATGGAAAGCGCCATGGGCTTCTCGCACATGACGTGCTTGCCGGCGCGCAGGAACGCACAGGTGATCTCCACATGCGTCTGGTCGGGCGTGACGATAATCGCGGCGTCAATCTTCGGGTCGTCGAGCAGCGTACGGTAGTCGGTCGTTGTGACGGCGATGTCGGCGCCGGGCAGCGCCTTGGCCTTTTCGATCTGCTCAGGATGAATGTCGCACACAGCGTAAAGCCGTGCTTTCGGGTTGGCGATGACGCCCTTCATGTGACGGCGCGCCATGCCGGCGGATCCGATAACTGCAATGTTGAAAATTTTGTCTTCCATGACGATCTCCTTTCGCAATCCTTTTTGTGTGTGATCCTTTGTAATTATAGTAAAGGTTATTGACAAATAAAAGAATATATGTTTGAATAAATCTGCAATTTGTTGTTTGGGGGCGAGGAAATGCAAGCGATCCGTCCAGAGGATATTACACTGTTTTCCTGCAGCGAGGACAAGGGCGTGCCGGTCGGCAGACGCTACGGCCCGACGATACGCACTTCATTCATCATCGAATGCTGCACTGCCGGTGAAGCCCGTCATTTAATCAACGGCAAGGCTTTCCCGCTTTCCGCAGGCGGCGCGATTGTGTTTTTCCCGGGAGATACCGTGATCCACGAAACCTGCGGCACAGAGCCGCGCTGCGGATACTGGTGCTGCGCGAGCGGCACCAGCATTGAAACCGCCTTTCGCCAGGCTGGGCTCTCCTCTACCGCCCCCTATCTTCCGCCCGACACGGCGCAGCGCGTAACCGCGCTTCTGCAGAAAATGTGCGAAATGCGCCGCGAAAACGACGGCGGCGCTGAATGGCGCCGGAAAGGTCTGCTGCTTTCTATT
>JAUMVL010000003.1 GCA_030530185.1 Clostridia bacterium
CGCGGATCGTAAGCGAGCAGCTCCATTTTGCAAGGTATTTCTTCATTTTTGTCTGGTATTTCAGTCCTGTCAGAAAGATTCCTTTCCCGGATGCAGCGCCGATCCTGTCGAAATGTAAGCGGCACAGGTTTCGGTTGGGCATCATTGCCAATCAGAATCCCTGCACAAAGCGCCGTCTTGAACGAAGGAATTTGATTTCCTGTTTTGATGTGATCGCCGCCTCTGCCGAATTGGGTGTCGCCAAGTCGAATCCTTCGATCTTTCAATGGGCTTTGCAACAAGCCGACACTCTCCCGCAGAATTCTGCAATGGTCGGCGATCGCTTGGACAAGGACATTGCGCCTTCGAATCGACTTGGGATGCACTCCATCCGTCTGCTTCGCGGTCTCAGCGCATATCATGAGCCGCAATGCAGCGATGAGAACCCTGAATATCCCATTCAATCGCTGAAGGATCTGATCAACTTACTTTGAATGGATCGCTTTCCCTATAAACAGCCCTTTCTGTAACCCTTTTTCGCTGCTTTCCTGACACGATCAAGGGAGCCGAAGTGAGCGACCGGCCGCTTTTTGATGCAAAAACGGAACGGACATTTGCCCATTCCGCAAGTGTTTTTTGGTTCGATCCTCACCGCGAGGAATCCGGTGTTTTCGATCGTCTATAGGAGGCTTGACAACTTTCAGGCGGCTCTTTTACTGTGCATCTTATTCTTTGCTTACCGGTTCTTCCACCGGCACCTTGATGACAATCTTTTTCACCGACATCGCCGTTCCCGCAAGACAGCGCGGCTTATGCGCATCCTCTGGCGCGAATACCACATAGTCGCCCGAACGCAGCAGCACTTTGCCGGATACCAAAGGTTCGCGGTAAAATGTAACATCATTCTCCGTATCGTACGGCACAGAAACCTCCAAACCTTGTCTTGTGCACACGCCGAGCAATTCCTCGCCGTCTACAAGGTACTGTACATCAAAGAACTTTTCATGTGTTTCAAACGACAGTTTCTCTTCCGGCGACGTTTCATAATGTTGAATGCTTGCGCGAACGCCGTTTTCCAACGGAATCCAACCATCCGGAAGCGTATTGAGATCGTCTCTTTTCAAAAATGCAAAAGCCGTTTGAAATTTCGGTTCCGTCATATCGTAACGATATTCTGTTCCAAGTGTTCCGAATTGCATGATTCTTACTCCTTCCCGATCTTGTTACCGTTCTGTTCCGTGAATCCGCTCGATCCACCGTCTGCATGCCTCCCGATCCGGTGTCCGGATCGCTCTGCCGAACGTGATCCAATCCGCACCGGCGCGAATGGAATCCTGCACGGCGTCGAAATCATCGTTTGTAATGCAAAATCGGATCGGATTCCTGCAGGCCATAAAACTCTCCGCATTGTTGCAAAGAACCGGCTCATGCGTTCGTTGATCCAGCACGCGATAATAATGGTGTGTGAAAAAATACTTGGCGCCCATATCCGCATACAAATCCGCATAATAGGTGTAATCCTGCGAGTGTACGCTTAAATAGAAGATTGGTTGAATGGACAGATCCTTTGCAATGTTCAAGGTTTCTTCTACCAATTGAATCTGATAACCGGCCTCAAAGATTGCGTAGTTTGCCCCCTGTTCCTCTGCCTGACGAATGCAGCCCATCGGAAATACAAACTTATAATCCGCAACCAGAACCGTCTTTTCTCCGAGCGCACGGCGCATCATTCCGATCGCGTCGTTTCCATACCGGTACAGCATCGGCGTGCCGACCTCAATCCAATCTGCGCCCTCCTCCAGAGCCATTTCGGCAATCCGAATGCCCAGATCGATATCCTCCACGTCTATGGCCGCCTGTACCCATGCCTGTTTCTTTTTCACACACCATCCCCCGTTTATTTGTTTCCTTTCAGGGTCTCCATGACAAAGTGTCGCATCCAAACCGACTTGCGCTCTGCGGGATCGTCCACAAATTTAGCTTCGACAGACTCCCAATAACCGTCTTCTACGCCGAAGAATTGTGCTGCAGCATTGAATTCCACACCGGTATCGTTGTACTTGTTAAAATACACATTGCTGCGATCCTGGTAGATATGGTGTCCGTAATCCAGCATCCCTTCAAATGCCGCGTACATCAGGTAATGGATTCCGACCAGTTTGAATCCGTAGCGAGCGATCTCGTCCACATCGACATCCGGTTTCCCGTCCGTTGCACCCAAGTCAGGGTACATTTTCCATCCCTGCACTTCTTTTCCGATCCGGTCCAGAATTTTTGCGCGCTGTTCCCGATCTTTCACTGCATTCAGTTTGACAATCAGCGTCAGATCCGCTCCCGCCTCATGATAGCGGTTGCATCGTTCAATGGCTTCATCCAAATCCGTCAGCGGATCCACGTCGCAACGGGCGATCAACAAACAATCGGTGCCTTCCATGGCCGCTTTAGCTGCCTTGAATTTCTCAACCGCCTTTTTGATCGGAAGGATTCCGCCGTTATCGAGATCCTGATCCACGATCAGGATCCCTTGAGCACCCGCCTCCGCCATGCGTTTACAGGCATTGAATACGCGCAGCGGCCCGCCGAAGCAGTCATCCGCATCCACAAGCAAGGGAAGTTTTGTCGCGCGGGAAATATAGTAGCAGGCATGAACATAGTCGTCCAGCGTCAGAAAGCCCAGATCCGGATTTCCCTGCAATGCGGTCGCAAACTCGGCGCTGCTGATCATGACCAGTTCAAAGTTGCACAGTTCCACGGCTTTTGCTGAAAGGCAGTCATAAATCTCCGGACAGATCGTAATGTCGTTCTTCTCCATGATCTGTCGAAACGTCAGTTTTTCTTTCATGATGATCTCCTCTCTGTAAACAGGTTTATACTTCTCCGCAATGATGGCAGGCTACGAAATGTCCGCTGCCTGTATCCGACAGTTTCGGCATTTCCGACCGGCATATATCCGTTGCGTAAGGGCACCTCGGATGGAACGAGCACCCACTCGGCGCATGAATCGGACTTGGCACCTCGCCCTCCAACACAATGCGCGAACGCTGTTTTTCCACGTCGTAATCCGTAATCGGCACAGCGGACATCAGCGCCTTCGTATACGGATGAAGCGGGTTTCGGTACAATTCTCCGGAAGCCATTGTTTCCACAATGTGTCCAAGATACATGACGGCGGTTACATCCGAAATATGGCGAACGACAGCAAGATCATGCGCGATAAACAGATACGTCAGACCCAGTTTTTCCTGCAGTTCTTCAAACAGGTTGATGATCTGTGCCTGGATCGAAACATCCAGCGCAGAAACCGGTTCATCGCAAACGATCAGCTTCGGATCGCAGGCAAGTGCGCGGGCTATGCCGAGCCGCTGTCGCTGTCCGCCGCTCAATTCATGCGGATACCGATCCGCCATTACAGGATCCAGATCCACAAGCGTCAGAAGTTCATGAACACGATCCTGCATCTCACCTTTCTGTCGGTGCTTTCCGTCTGCTGCGATCGCTTCCCGCACAATATCTCCGATGGACTGTCTCGGATCCAAACTTCCGTAAGGGTCCTGAAAAATCAGCTGAATCTCTCTCCGAAACGCTTTCAGCTCCCGATCGGTCATCCTTGCAATGTCTGTGCCGCGATACAGGATTCTGCCTTCCGTCGGACGGTAGATTCGCAGAATACACTTGCCCGCTGTCGTCTTTCCGCAACCGGATTCCCCGACCAGGCCGAACGTTTTGCCTTCATCAATCGAAAAGCTGATGCCGTCTACCGCCTTGACGTAGGAACGCGGCTTGCCGAACAGCGTCGATTGCGCGGGAAAATACATTTTCAGGTTTTCCACTTGCAAAAGAGGGGCTTTTTCGTTACTCATGTTCATCCCTCCCGATCTCGTAATGACATGCCGCAAAATGCTCGCGATCGCCAACCTGCCGCAATGTCGGACAGCTGCTGCGGCATAATTCGCTCGCATACGGACAGCGCGGAGCAAACGCGCAGTCGTCTTTCAGTTTTGCCAGATTCGGCGGCGCGCCGTTGATCGCCACAAGCTGTTCGTCCTCCGAAGCATCGAGTCTCGGCACGGCGTTCAACAGACCGATCGTGTAGGGATGTCGCGGGTTCTTCAAGATATCCTCGCATGTGCCGGATTCAATGATCCGACCAGCATACATGACATAGATCCGATCCGCATACCGAGTCACAAGACCGAGGTTGTGCGTCACGACAATGATCGATGTTTTCATACTCTTCACGATCGACAGCAGCAGCTCCATTACCTGTGCTTGTGTCGTGACATCCAGTGCCGTAGTCGGCTCATCCGCGATGATCAGTTTGGAATTGCACGCAACCGCAACAGCGATCATGACCCTTTGCCGCATACCCCCGGACATTTCGAACGGATAATTCTTCATTCGCGTTTCCGGTTCAGGGATACCGACCGCTTTCAGTGCCTCGATGCCCAGTTGCCATGCTTCCTTCTTCGAAACCTTTTTATGGGTCCGAATCACCTCTGACAACTGACTGCCGACCGTCAGTACCGGATTCAGGCTCGTCATCGGCTCCTGGAAGATCATGGAGATCTTTGCGCCGCGGATCGCACGCATCTCCTTGGAACGCGGCTTGTATTTCAGCAGGTTTTCGCCCTCCAGCAGCACTTCTCCACCGAGGATTTTGCCGGGAGGCGTTTGAATCAACTGCATACAGGACATCTGTGTAACAGACTTGCCGCAGCCCGACTCACCGACGACAGCAACGATCTCTTGCTCATTCACATAGTAGGATACATCATTGACCGCCTTGACCTCGCCCGCCTGGGTGAAGAAGGACGTTCTGAGATGATTCACCTCAAGCAGTTTTTTCTTGCTTTCCATATTACAATTTCCCCCTCAGTCTGGGATCAAGCGCATCGCGCAGACCGTCGCCGACCACATTGAACGCCACGACAACAAGGATGATGCAGATGCCCGGCACGATTGCGAGGAGCGGCACCGAACGCAGATAGGAGTAGCCATCCGAAACCATCGCGCCCCACGTCGCCGTCGGCGGATCGATCCCGACGCCCAGAAAGCTCATGCTTGCCTCCTGCATGATTCCCGTGCCGAGGTTCGTTGTAAACAGAACAATCAGCGACGGAAAGCAATTCGGCAAAAGATGTTTCAGCAGGATCGCAAGATTTTTGCGTCCGATCAGTTTCCCTGCAATGATATAATCGCTTTCTCGAAGCGACAGAACCTGACCGTTTACCATACGGATATAGGTTGGCGTCAGCGAAATACCGATGGATATGATGATGCTCCACACGCCGCCGCCGATGGCTGAAGCAAGAACCAGCGTAAAAATCAGCGCTGGAATAGCCAGCAGCGCATCGGTAATGCGCATAATGACCTGATTCAGAATCCCGCCGAAGTAGCCTGCGATTAAGCCAAGCAATATACCGAGCACCGCGCTGACCACACCGGCAAGAACACTCGTATAAAGCGACATGCGCGCGCCGTAAACGATACGGCTGAACACATCGCGTCCGAGGTAGTCGGTGCCGAGCCAATGCTCCGCGCTTGCAGGAGCCGTTATATTCCGCAGATCGTTTTTGTTCGGATCATAGGGGGCGATTAAAGGCGCAAGCACCGCACAAACGATCATCAGAATAATGATCCAGAAACAGATGTGCGACAATATGCCCCGGCCGAAAAAGACCTTGATTTGATTTTTCAGATTGGCTTTCATAAGCGTTATCTCCACGACTTCCGAACACGCGGATCGACGATTCCGTAAAGAATATCGACCACCAGGTTTGCACCTACCGTGATCAGGGTAATCACGAATACACAGGCCTGCACGATGAAATAATCCCGCTCCATGATACCGCGCATCAGCAATTGTCCGAGCCCCGGAATATTGAAGATTCGTTCAATGATAACCGAGCCGCTGACAATGATGCGTACCTGTAACCCGATAATGGTGATGACTGGGATCAAAGCATTTTTCAGCGCATGGCGGAAAATCACTTTTCTCTCGGCCAGGCCGTTTGCTCGCGCCGTGCGGATATAATCCTGATTGATGATATCCAGCATATTGGAACGGGTCTGACGCGTAATCATGGCAATAAAGCGAAAAGCAAGGCAGGAAACCGGCAGCACAGCCAAATACAGGTATTTGGAAAAGTCTTTATCGGGAGCCACATACCCCTGTGTCGGCAGCCATTTCAACCGGATGCCGAAAATCAGGATCGCCAGGATCGCAATCCAGAATTCCGGACAGCCGATACCGATGTTCGCGATAAAAGTAATGATCTGGTCTACCCATGTTCCACGCTTAACCGCCGTCAGAATGCCAAAGACAATACCGAGCACTGATGCGATTACCAATACCGGAATACCGATGGACATGGTAATCGGCAATTTGGCTCGAATCAACGCCGAAACATCTTCTTCATACAGAAGCGAACGGCCGAAGTCGCCCTGAACAATCCCTTTTATCCAAAGGAAATACTGCTCCACGATCGGCTTGTTCAGATTGTATGCCTCGCGTACCTGTTGAATTTTCTCCTCTGACGCGGATTCGCCCAACGAAATCCGAACCGGATCTCCCGGCAGGATATGCATCAGGGAGAAAGAAAACACGGAAACGAGAAAGATGATCAGGAGAGAGGTTCCCAACCGTTTCAGGATGTACTTTCCCATATCACTGCTCCTTAATAGCCCCGTGTGTCTCTTGTGACTGCATAGCCGTCCCACGCCTCATAAGCTTTCGGCGGTTCCGGCAGATAGTGATTGATCTCGTCCGGCTTGTAATAATCCACAAAGCAGTCAGACGGATGCAAACGCACTTCCGCCTTGACGGTTTCGTCCATTGACGGATAATCCTCTTCCTTTTGATACGCTATGTTCTGTGCCAGCCAGCCATAGCAGGTGTCTCCCTCTGCAACCAGAATCCACTGCAGATGCCAGATCTTCCAGCCTTCCTCTGTTCGCAGCAATTCAAAATAATACCGGCCGATATCCCATGCCTCCGATTCCGCAGGCGGCAGCATCTTATAGCCGAAGGAGATCGCCGCGACACGAGCTGTCTTTCGATCCTTCGCGATCTCAACGATCGTCGCACCTTCTCCGTGTTCCACAAATGATCCGTGAATCTGTCCTGCTGCGACGCGCTCGTTGTAAAACTCCGTCAATTCTGCTTTTCCCTTAAGGCATCCTCTGCCGAATTCCACCGATGTATTCGGATCCTCAAGTGCAAAGCAATCCAATATGCGCCGAATGTCCGCACTGTGAAAAGCGAACAGATAACTGTTCAGCAGATTTCGAATCTCGATTCGATCACACGCTTCCACTACGTGCCGTTCGATCCGATCCAACTGCGCTTCCGTATTCTGCATAAGCGCACCTCCGCTTCAATAGGCTCTCGTCTTTTCTGTAGCAGTGATACCGTCGTAAGACCGGTATGCTTTCGGCGGTTCAGGCAACAGATAGTTTACGTTTTCGGGATCGTAGTGCTTGGGATACGCCCAATCATCAGGATACGTTCCCTTCTCCCCCTTCGGCATATCTGCATAGGCGTCCGCAAGTTCCGGTGCAACCAGTTCCCGATCATGTGCCGTCTGCTCTTTCATCCAGCCCTTTGTCATGGAACATTCGAACTCACGGAACCATTGCACATGCCACAGTTTCCAGGCGCCATTTTCCTTGATCAGATCCACATAATACTTTCCGTAAATCCAATTCTGCACCAATGCCTTTGCAGCAGCGTCCAGACCCGGAGCAAGCGCGGTCACTTTGGCCGTTTTTCCATCGCCGGCGATTTCAATCACAGGCGTATCGGTATAGTGATACACCAAAATTCCCGGTTTTTGTGCAAGTTTCGGCATAAATCCGAAATAGGAGCGGATTGTCTCCGGTCCGCGGTACAGTCCCTCCTCGCCGATCTCCAATGTAATGTCCGCTCTGTCGGCAAACTGTTCCATTACTCCGTTGATATGCAGCTCGCCGTAATAGTGAATATAACGATAGAACGTATTGAGGATCTGATCATGATCGGTCAGCCGCTCTGCCAGCTGCTCCAGTTCCTCGATGTCTTTCCACAAATCTTTCATGTCCGTCGCCTCCCTCAATACTTGTCTCTGTCCCAGAAATGTTGCAGAATTCTGGTGCGTTTCAGTGCAGTAACGCCGTCATAGGTCTCATACGGATCGGGCGCTTCCGGAACATAATCGTAAGGAACTTTCGGATTGAATATAACAGGCCAATATGTGCTCGGCTTGTTGGCCAGAGCCGTAAAGACGTCCTTCATCTCATCATTGGTCCATTCTTTGTTATCCGTCAACTGCGAATACATGAATCCTTTTTTGACTTCGGAATCGAAGATCATGAAATAGTGCAGATGATAGATCTTCCAGGAACCGTCCTTTTCCTTGATAAAGTCCGCGTAGTACCGTCCCGCAAGATATGTCTGGCATTTCGTCGCAGCAACGCCCTTGATGCCTCTTGCAAAACAGACCAGCTTGGCCGTTTTTCCGTCGCACGCCAGTTCGATCACCGGACAAACGGCATGCTCTTCCAAAATCACACCGCGCTTTTTGGCCAGCCGACGGAATTGGTCGATGTAGGCCTCGACGGCTTCTTTGCCTTCGAACAATTCCGAATACGCTTCTTCGATGGAAACATCCGGCTGATCGAGTGCAAATAAAGAAAGCATTCCCTCTGCATGCTGCAGGTTATAATACTGCAAGAACGTGTTGAACACGTTTTCCACTGTCTGAATGTCTGAAACACGCTGTGCTCTCGCCTTCAGGTCTTCGTACCGTTTGCGAAGCTGAATTTCTCTTTCATCCATAGGTTTGCTCCTCCTGTCAATACGGTCTTGTTTTCGTTAAATCATCGGATTGATCCCACACAGCATACGGCGCGGGAGGTTCTGGATACGGGTACATATGCCCATCCTTGCGGAAATAGTCGGTATATGGACTGGGTTCCGGCGGAACGGTGATATTTTTGCTGTGGATGCTGTCGAGTTCCTCGTACAGGCATTCCTTCCAATAACTGCGATTTTGGTACATCCAGCCTAAGCCGGCATCTCCCTCAATGAAATTGAACCAGTGCCAATGCCAGATTTTCCACTCGCCGTTGACTTTTCGCAGATCGTGGTAGTATTTTGCCATTGACCACACCTGCGAGCGACCGAGTGCCAGGCATTTGAATCCGGGCGACATTTCGGCCGTTTTCGCGGTAATCCCCTCCTCGTCTATTTCAATCACTTTGCATGCAGATTCATGCTGCACAAGCGCGCCGGGCATCCGTGCCAAAGACGGCCGCTGGTCGAAAAACTCCAAATTCGGCCGGGAGCCCATCAACCGGCCCTTGTTGACGTCCGACCAAACGAGGGGAAGATCCCAGTCCACCGTCGCCGTAATATTGTTGGCATCTGCCGCTTGAAAATAGAGAAGATATCGATTGATGATATTGGATATCGCAATGCAGTCTTCCGCATGCGTGATTTTCTTTTCCAGCGCGTCCAATCGACGCTCTGCCGCTTCGCATTCTGCTCTCTCCATCTCTGAATCTGTCCTCACTTTCAATATCCTCTGGTTCGCTTGAAATCTGAGTTTCCGTCAAAGGTCTGGTAAGGATCCGGCGGTTCCGGATACAAATATAGGTGTCCGTCTTTTCTGTAATTGTCCTGGTATTCCACAAACACCGGCGGAACTGTGATATTTCCGTTGTGAATGCTGTCGAGTTCATCAAACATACATTCTTTCCAGTAACTGCGATTCTGATACAGAAGGCCGTAGGCCGCTTCTGCTTCGCAAACAACGAACCAGTGCCGATGGAAAATCAGCCACTGTCCGTCAATCTGTTTAAAATCGTGATAACACTTGCCCATGGACCACACCTGCGAACGTCCGAGCGCGAGACATTTGTAGCCCGGTGCGAAGTCGCAAGTCTTTGCCGTCATGCAGTCATCCGCTACCTCAACAATCATGGAACACGACTCATGCTCCACCAGCGCACCCGGCATACGCGCAAGCGCAGGACGTTGATCGAAAAACTCCAGACTTGCCCTTCCGCCGTCCAGGCGCGCACCCATTCCGGCGTCGATCCAGATATCGGGATCGTCCCAAGCGCAAGTTCCATGCGTGATCCCATTGCAGTCTGCGCCCTGAAAATATGTTTCATAGCGGTTCAGCGTTTTGGTAACTTCTATGCGAATTTCGGCTTTTCGGATTTGCAGTTCGACGGCATCCAGTTTTTGCTCCAACAAATCCAATTCTTCCTTAGTCATGCCATCTCCTCATGATTTGAACCTTGTATGGAAGTATCTGCGCCCGCCTTCTCGTCGGGCGCAGATACAAGATCTTTACGGATTTTACCGATGTTTATTTTTCAAGCCATGCTTTCCACAGCGTTGCAGTGGTGTACTCAACTGCATTAAGGCCATCGTCGTGGAGCTTTGCGCTCTTGATAATGGGCTGATATACCGTAACGATCGGATCCAGATCGCAAATCTCGTCAATCATGATGCCCTGTGCCTTGCGAATATTGGCGGCGGCATCTTCCGGCGTCGTAGAACTGCACGCTGCAACGATCGCATCATTAAGATTATCCGGACGGAGCAGGGACGTCAGTCCGAGAACGATGCCGCTCAGACCTTGCTTAAACATCGAGGACATCTGGGTCGTAACGTCGATCGGGAGCGAAGACGTGTGGAAGAACAAGCCGGTATGCCAGCCGGAGAGGTTTGCAGAGAAGTCACCGGTTTCCTGAACATCGACTTTCATGTCAATGCCGATTTCCTTCATCATGTCCTGAATTGCAGTGACGCACTTTACCTGCATGACGTCGTTGCGGACGATGCAAGTCGTTTCAAAGCCATTCGGATAACCGGCTTCTGAAAGCAGCTCCTTGGCCTTGACGGGATCGTACGGATACCCCTTGACATCCTCGCTGTAGAACACAGAACCCTGCGGCGCGAACTGATTCGTTACCATGCCGTAATTGCTGTACACGCCGTTGAGCAGGCCTTCCTTGTCAATTCCGTAGCAAACTGCCTGACGAACTCTTACATCATAGAACGGGTTAACCACACCGTTGTACTCCTCGTCGGTGCAGTTGAAGTTGAGCAACGCGATCTGCGACGGCATACCGAGGCAGGCAATCATGCCTTCTGCGGTCAGTTCATCGACCAGTTTATAATCGGTGCAGTAGAGAACCTGCGCATTGCCGAGTTCCAGGTCGCCTGCGGCAACGGTCGTGTCGCCGTAAATCTTGACCGTTACGCTGTCCAGATTCGGGGTGCCCTGCCAGTAATCGTCAAAGCGGACGAAGGTCTTTGAAACGTCGCGCTCCCAGCTGTCCAATTTGAACGGACCGGTGCCGCATACGTTCTCCAGATACCAGTTGGGATCGCCGTTTGCAGCTTCCTTGGAAACCATGATGCCGCACTCACGAGCGAGCGAATACGGAATGGTTGCATCCCACTGAGACAGATGAATGACGAACTCATAGTCGCCGGTCTTTTCGATGGATTCCACATTGCTGAAGAACGCTGCGCTCTTGATACCAAGTTCCTTATAGTTCTGGAGCGTCCAGACTGCGCTGTCCGCGTTCAGTTCGGAACCGTCATGGAACTTGATGCCTTTCCGCAGGGTGATGGTGTATGTCCGGTTTTCCGGATCCGGCACATATCCTTCGGCGAGGAACGGAACGACGCCACCTTGGTTGTCATAGTGGAAGAGCATTTCATAAGCCGTCAGTGAGAACTGGAACCGATCGTTGAAGCTCTGCAGCTGATACCAGGCAATGTGCGTAACTTCCGCGGTATCGATTATGACCAAATCTCCGCCTTTTTTGTCATCCGTTTCCGCAGCCGGCTGATTCGCAGTAGGCTCATTGCTGTCGGAAGTGCTTGGCGCAGCGACATTCGATCCGGTGCCCGTGGAAGACTGCGTGGACTGTTGTGTGTTGTCTGTGCTCGGCGCTGCAGTTCCGCTGCCGGTGCAGGCACACAATCCGACAAGCATCACAAGAGCGAGCAACAGGCTACCAAAGCGCTTTACGAGTTTCATGTTTTTTTCCTCCTTTTATTTTCCCAAAATGAAGTATCGCTTCATAAGAGTACAGGTACTTACGCCGCTTCGCTGCGGTTTTCAAAATGCATCGTCCTCCCGGACGAAGAACGGTGTGATCCGTTTTGCCAAAGCGTCTTCCGGGTTCACCACATAGCGCGATTCTTTTTCCGCCCAATAGCCATCCCGAAGATAGAACGTCATTGGCGAAAAACACTTGTAACCCGTATCATCATAGTGGGTATGCACATACACGTTTGTTTTGGATTCCATGACATGACGGCCGGCATCCAGCATCGCGATCATAGCTGCATGCATCGAATAATGCACGCCAACCATTTTGTACCGGAGTTTGGCCATCTCATCGAGATCCACATCCGGAATCCCTTCATGCGATCCGAGATCCGGATACCAGAGCAGTCCCGGCACGTTTTCGGAAATTCTTGCTGCGATCTCCGCTTTTCTCTGCCAGGGAACACCGTTCAATCCGAGCGGACAGATCATATCCGCACCGGCTTCCACATACCGGCGCATCCGTTCCACGGCCGCATCGAAGTGTTCCAAAAGATTTTCATCGCAGCGCGCTATCAGGAATGCATCCGTTCCTGCTTCCAGCATGCCGTCCTTTGCCGCGCGGAATCGCACACACGCTTCTTCCACGGGAATCAATCCGGCCTTGGACTGTGCCGCAGCATCCGTGATCAAAATGCCGGATGCGCCGGCTTTGGCCAGACGTTTGCAGGCGTACCAGGTATTCAAAGCCCGTCCAAACCCGAAACCGTCATCTGCATCGATGATCAGCGGCATCCGGACCGCCTCCGTAATCCTTTCGGTAATCATGCAGAACTCGTCAATGGACAACAGTTGCAGATCGGGGATCCCCGTCAGAGCGCAGGCGAAGTCACCACTGGACAGCATGATACACTCAAAGCCGTTGATCTCCGCAGCCCGTGCAGAAGCACAGTCGTGAAGTTCCGGGACGATGATCATCTCGTCCCTTTTCAGCAGGTCCTGCAGTTTGATCTTTGTACGATCCATGGTCTGTTCTCCTGTGCTGTTCTCAATAACCGCGCGTGTTCAGCATGTCGTCCTCATGCTCATAGGTCTCATACGGCTGCGGCGGTTCCGGATACAGATAGAACACCGCATCCGGCCGAAACGTCTCTGCACCGGAATCCGGTCCGAGTCCGCCCTCGATGTTCTTGTTGTGAATGCCGTCCAGTTCTGAGAACAGGCACTCCTTCCAATAACTCATGTTCTGGTATAACCAACCGTAAGCGGCATGTCCTTCTACCGCAAGCATCGCATGCCAGTGCCAGAGCTTCCAAACGCCGTCCGTTTTGATCAAATCTTGATAATATCGGCTTTGAGACCAGGTCTGCGCATGCCCATACGCAAGGCATTTAAATCCGGGTGAAAAACTGCTCACCTTTGCGCTCTTTCCGTCCTTAGCGACTTCGATCACGGGAGATGCGCATTCATGCTGCACAATGGCGCCCTGATACCGCGCGAGCGTTGGCCGCTGGTCGAAGAACTGCAAATTGCTGCGCGGCCCGAGCACACGTCCACCCATCCACGCCTCCGACCAGACTCTCGGCTCCGGCGCATCCCAGTTCACGGTCGATGTAATCCCGTTGCAATCCGCGCCTTGGAAATACAGCAGATAGGTATCAATGCATTTACGGATGGCGAGGATGTCCTCATCACGGGTAATCTGCGCTTCCAATTCATCCAGTTGCGCATGCATTTCCTGTTCGGTCATACAATCCTCCTCATCGGTTCGATCAATATTCCCTCGTCTTCCGCATAGACGTCATCCCGTCCCATGCAGCATACGGTTCCGCCGGCTCCGGCATCAGATAGTTCTTCTTCTTCGGATCGAAATGCGTCGGGTACGCCCAATCTTCCGGATAAGAACTCTTTTCTCTTTCCACTCGAAGCGTTTCCTCATAGGCGTCAGCAAGATTCGGATCCGTAAACTCCGCTTTATGCGCCGTTTGCTGTTTCAGCCAGCCGACCGTGACCGGCGCTTCGAATGTCGAGAACCATTGAATGTGCCAGATCTTCCATTCGCCCTGTGCGTTCCGAATGAAGTCCACATAGTACTTTCCGTAACACCAGTTCTGCATCTGTGCCTTTGCCATGGCGTCGCAGCTCGGCGACATAGCCGTTACCTTCGCCGTCTTCCCGTCTTCTGCGACAGCAACGACTTCGGTGGTTACATAATGGTACATCAGAATACCTGGTTTCTTGGCGATGATCGGCATATAGGAGAAGTAACGACGAATGTTCTCCAAACCGACCACTTTTCCTTCGTCCGCAACTTCCAGCGAAACATCCGGTTCATCGGCAAACTGTGCCATCACGCCTTCGATGTGCTCCTGGGAGTAATAATTCACATAACGGTGCAGCGTTTTCAGTACTTCGTTGACTGCACAGTTTCGATCGGCAAGTGCTTTGAGTTCTGCAAATTCTTTTTCAAAATCCATGGTTTGCGCCTCCTTAATACTTGCTTCTATCCCACATATGGTGCAGGTAGCGCGTGCGCTTCTGGTCGGTCATTCCGTCGTAGTGCTCATAAGGCTCGGGCGCTTCCGGAATGTAGTCATACGATGCGTTCGGATTGAACACAACGGGCCAATAAGTGCTCGGCTTGTTCGCAACTGCCGTGAACACATCCGCCATTTCCGGGATCATCCATTCCTGCTTGTTTGTGATGGACTGATTCAAAAATCCGACTTTCACCGGCGTATCAAAAATCACAAACCAATGCAGATGCCAGATTTTCCACGATCCGTCCGCTTGTTTCTTGAAATCGGCATAGTACCGGCCAGCCGTATACGTCTGCAAATCAGCAGCATCGATCCCCTTCAGGCCGCGGGAAAAGGATACCAGTTTTGCCGTTTCTCCGTCGCCCGCAACCTCAATCACCGGACAGACTGCAGTTTGTTCCAAAAGCACGCCGGTTTTTCCGGCCAGGCGACGGAAACAGTCAAAGTATTCCGCAAGTTTTTCCTTGCCCTCAAACACTTCCGAGTACGCTTCCTCGATGGAAACGTCCGGCTCGTCCAGCGCGAAGCAGGAAAGCATTCCTTCCTTATGCTGCAGATTGTAGTATTGCAGGAATTTGTCGAATACGTTTTCTACTTCCTGAATCGCACGTACCCGTTCAGCCCTCTTTTTCAGCTGCTCCATCCGTTCCTGCACGGTCAATTCATTTGCCATCGCTTCTTCTCCTTTACTCAATAACCACGAGTGTTCTTTGCCGCCCGATAGCCGTCCCACGTCTGATATTCATCCGGCGGTTCCGGCAGCAGTACCTGCACTTCATCGGGTTTAAAGTAATCCATATACGAATCCGCAGCTTCCGTGAGCATTCCAGGGCGCGGCTCCTCGCTCAGCGCAGGGTACTCATCTTCGAGATAGTACGAACGGTTTTGGAACAGCCATCCGTAATTGAAGTCTGCATCTGCAATCATTATCCACTGCAATCGCCAGATCTTCCATTCCCCATCTTCCCGTATCATCTCAAAGCTGTATTTGCCGAGCAGATTCACCTGAGACCCGGTCGGTGCCAGTCCCTTGAAGCCCGATGCGTTCGCCGTAACACGCGCTGTTTTTTCATCCGACGCGATCACAATCACTTCCGTGGTAATCTCATGGCTTACAATGGTGCCGGGCAACCGAACCAGCATCGGTCTGTTTCCGTAAAACTGTGAGATTGCTTCCCTTCCGCTCACCTTGCTGCTTCCGAAAATCAATTCAGGTGCTTCCGTCCGGGCAAAGCAGGAAAGGATACCGTCCACGTTTCCCGTATGAAACCATGCGGCATATTTTCTGATTCTGTTCTGAATGGCAGCAATCGCTTCCTCGTGCCGGATTTCCCTTTCCAGCCCATCCAGCAACTGCATCATTTCCTGATCCTTCATGGAGAAACTCCTCTCATGCACGATTTTTTCCCGCCGGAACGGATCCGGCGCTCAGCAAAAGCTTTCCAGCCCCTCGATCGCATACACTCTGACCGGGCAGGAATCCAGGCCGATGATCGGCAACGGCGCGTAGCTGATAAAGAACGTGTCCGTTTGCAGCAGCTCCAAATTCTGCAGCACCTCCAGAAACAGACAGTTCTGCGCCATCAGAATGTCGTGGAACGGCTTGACGTTTTCGTTGCTGTCCTCGATCGAGACGCCGTCCCCAAAGCCGACGCACTTCGCGCCGTGTGCCGCAAGCCACTTTGCGCTGTCCCCACCGACGATCAGACGATGATCGTCCGGTCCGTTCGTCGCCGGCGTAAACGGCGGCAGCTTGTGCGGACTGTCCAAAATCACCGTATCGCCCGGCTGCATCCGATCCCCGATCGCCTTTTCGAGATCCTCGCCGGTGATCTGATGATTCATCGGCAGATCCAGCGTGACATAAATGCCTCTGCCCATAAAGTTCGTCAGCGGCAGCTCGGCAACGCTCGGCCACTCCTCATCGTGGTGATAGGGGCACTCGCAATGCGTTCCGAGATGGCTCGTGAGATCCATGATCGTATGAAAGTCCGGAATCGCGCCGCCGGTGTTGTACCGCCAAAGGCGGCAGCGACGGCTCTCCGTGTTCGGATCGAGCGTCTTGGTCAGATCGACGATATGCAGTCCTCCCATTGTGTATTCCTTCGGCGGGAGCTCCTTCGGCACCCGCTTCGGATTTCCGGCAACCCAGTTATAATCCGACATGTTTTCTCTCCTTTACTCAATCGTTATCGCTGCTCCAGCGCATGGATCAAATGCACAATCATCTCATGATACGGTACCGCGATCCCGAGCGTCTTTGCCGCTTCGATCACGCTGCCGCTGATCGTGTCGACCTCCGTCCGGCGTCCGTCGCGGATGTCCGCATAGATGGAGGTGTATCCGTTCTTGGCGTTGCGGCAAACCTGCTCGACCTCCGCCAACACCTCCGCTTCTTCAAAGCAGACAAACCCCTCTGCGTTCGCAACCTGTACCGCTTCCCGGCACAGTGTCGCCATCACGGCGTGCGCGTGTTCGTTCTCGCAAAGAAATCCGAGCGGCACCTGCAAAACGGCCGTCAAGGCGCTTGCCGATGTGTTCGTAAACAGTTTCTTCCAAATCTGCCGCTTCACGTCCTGTGCCGTCACGCAGTCAATTCCGCAAGCTGTAAAGCTCTCGGCAATCGGCTCCAAACGCGAACTGTCACCCTCGAGCAGGCCGATCGTCGTCTGTCCGCAGCCGCCGTGCGAGATCTCGCCGTTCGCCAGCACCGAACTGTTGTGCTGTGTCGTGCCGATAATGACATGCGCCCGGTCTGCAAACTGCAGCAGCTTCGCTTCGTGCCCGGCGCCGTTCTGAAGCGTCATGATGTAGGTATTCTCGCCGATCAGCGCACGGTTCGCCTCGAGTGCCGCCGTCGTGTACATGGCTTTTACAAAAACCAGAATCAGATCCACCGGTTCCATTCCCGCCGTTTCGGAAACGATCTTGGGAAAGAATCGCTGCTCGACCGCACCGGTGTGCACCAAAATGCCGTCCGTACGAATCCTCTCCACGCGCTCCCGGCTGACTTCCACCAAACAAACATCGTTCCGCTCGGATAAGTATCCGCCGAACAGCATGCCCATGGCTCCGGCGCCCAAAACCGCAATCCTCATTCCGGTCCTCCTTCATTCTCGCTACTTTCTGCTCAGCCTGTAGATCGATCTTTGCAATCGATTACAATACGTATTATACGGTATCATGTTTCAAAAAGCAAGAGCATTTTGAAAAAATATTTACGTTTGCTTTACTTTTCTTCTCAATTCGGATCCGTTTCGACCGGTAAAACCTCCGTTTTTTGTCATATTTTTATGTTCAGAGGAGTGCACGCCGCTTTGTGGAAAATGTTTTAAAATGTTAATTATTGCAATCGTTTCTAATTTTTGGAAAAAAGAATGGCAGACAACCTGTTCCGGCTGCCTGCCAGTGGAGGAAAGGAACGAAGAAGAATCAGTCGTATAGGATTAAAGCAATCAGCTCGAGGGGCTCCGTCCCAATGCACGTGACGCCGTGACCCGTTCCGGAAGGCGTGAAGGTCACATCGCCGGCTTCGATGACGGTCATTGTCCCGTTATCGTTATATTCGCCCTTGCCGCTGACGACATAATACAGCTCCGTATCGCCCTGATGCACATGAAATCCGATCCCGTTTCCCGGAAGAACGGTCGTATGGGCAAAAACGCGGCCCTTTCCGTTCAGTTCATCGCTGCTGTTGATCAGGTTTCGTACGGTAATAAACCCCGGCGCTCCGAATTTGTGTTCCGGGCGCTCAATGATTCTGTCCCCGCTTCTGCGAATCATTTTGGCATTTCTCCTTTGCAATCGATTTCTTTACTTATATTATACATAGCAACCCAATACTTGTCAACGATCTTCTCTGTTTTTCGGTTTGAAAAAAAGGGAAGAAAAGCAGAAAGAACTGCAACCAATTGCATTTTTTCGTTTGACTTTCCGGGTACAATCCAGTACAATAGCAGACAGGGGGAATATATGCAGGTAACAATTTACGATATTGCAAAGATGGCGAATGTCTCTGCAAGCACGGTTTCGCGCGTTGTCAACAACAAGGATAACGTCAATTCAAAGACGCGCGCCAAAATTCTGAAGCTGCTTGCCGAGCATAATTATGTCCCGAACGAAGCTGCGCGCGGGTTGGTCATGCAATCCTCCCATATGATCGGAATTCTGATCACCGATATTCGTACCACGCAGCATACCGACGGGATCTACTATATCGAGCGCGAGTTGGCGGCACACGGGTATTCGTGCCTGATTCACAATACCGGCCGCGACGAAAGCAACTGGATCAGCTATATTCAGGCCTTGAGCCAGCGCAAGATCGAGGCATTGGTGCTGATGGGCTCGATCTATCAGTCCGATGTCGTTCGGGAAGCGCTGCGGCTGTATCTGCCGTCGATTCCGGTCGTAATTTGCAACGGATATCTGAACGCGCCGAATGTGTACGGTCTGGTGGCGGACGAGCTGAACGGCGTTGCCGATTGCGTCGCGCTGCTGAAGAAGAAGGGGCGCACGCACCCAGCGTTTTTGATGAACCAAACGACGCCGAGCAACGAGCAGAAAAAAGAGGGCTTTACCGTCGGCATGGCGCGGCATTATCCCAATCTGCCCTTAATCGAAGTGGAAAGCGGCAATGCCTTTTCGGAGATCAACGCAGCCACGATTCAAATGCTGAAGCAGCATCCCGAGATTGACAGCATCATCTATTCGGAAGACATGCTTGCCGCGGTCGGCCTGCGCACGCTCGCGGATATGGGCAAGCGTGTGCCGGAGGACATCGCCGTGATCGGCATCAACAATTCGGACTATGCCAAGCTGTCCATCCCCACCCTGACCTCGCTCGACAACATGCTCTACGACGTCTCAATCACCGCGGCCCGCAACATTCTCGCCCTCCTCTCCGGCCAGCGCGTCAGCCGCAAAATGCTGATCTGCACCGAGATTGTGGAGCGACAGTCGACGTGAGATTTCCTGGGCCGACAAAAAGCAAGGTCAAATGGTATCATAAATCTTTGAACGCATAAAGGAGCCCGTCAAGTCCCTCTGAAAAAGTTTCTGAATGGCTCCTCGTATAATAGATTTCGTAGTGATTAGTAACCCTCGACAAGGTCATGTGCTACACTGTTGAGAATGCTGTTCATTGGTTTGTTGCTCCTGCCGCATGACGGTTTTTGAAAGGCTCCAACCACAGCCTCTTTGTGCGTTTGTTAATCAGTCAGATACCGCTCGACGGTTGATTTGGAATGAGGTTATAAGAGCAAAGCGTCCTGTGGGTCCCAACAGCATCGAAATCTATCTATAGAATGAAATAGGACAAAGCCATAATTGCTCTAACTGAAACAGAGCCGAAATGACACTGTCACTTCGGCTCTGTTCCTCTTTTATAACCATCTATCGCTCGCTTTATGCGACTTTCCAATAGGCGCGGATCGTAAGCGAGCGGCTCCATTTTGCAAGGTTTTTCTTCATTTTTGTCTGATATTTCAGCTCTGTCAGAAAGATTCCTTTTGTTTGCGCACACGTCGCTGTCCGGGCCGCCGTACTGTGCCATCAGCAATTTTGCCATGCGCACGTCCGGGCGGGTAATCGAAACGGGGTATTCGAGTCGTTTTTCATAAATCCACATAAGCGTTCCTCCTTACAGCTGCCACGGCCATTTCTGATCGACCCAGCTGCCGGCGTTGTGCGCGCTCGACCCAAAGTTCATCAGCGGGCCGTACTGGGTTTCATAGGTGTTCATCAGATCGTGCAACTGATCGGCATAGCAATTGAAGTCCGCCGTCGCGATCGCATCTTCGGGATGCGTATCGAGATACAGCTGCAGTTCCACGCAGGCAAACCGCGTTTCCGCGATCCTGCTGAGCAGCGCCTGTTCGCAAAGTTCCATATTCAGCACTCCTTTCGTCCATACGGGTACGGGGAAACCAGCTCGGGGAACAGCGTTCCATGATCGAGCGCCTCCTCGGGGCGATACCCCGCACGATATACCTGTGACGGAAAATAGATCGACGCAAGGCCGCAGCCGCCGGATTCACAGCGTCCTGCGGGGCCGACATCCCCCGCGGGCACGACGCCATCCACGCGCATCGGGTCGATCGCCTCCGGACGGCCCGTAAAGCAGCATGCTTCGCCGCTTGCAAAGTTCTGTTGCATAGTTGACCTCCTTTTGTTTCTGCCCTCGAACGGGGCAAAGCGTTTTGTTATACAGTATGGATTTTTGACAAAAATCGTGCATATTTTCCAGCGCCACCTCATACAAAGAATAGCGGAGGGCGGTATGAATCAATCACTTTGCGGAGGGCACAAAATGGAACAAAAGCTGACTTTCTCCGATCTCAAATCACGCGAGGTTATCAACATCGCGGACGGTGCGCGCCTCGGATGTGTCTGCGATCTCGAGCTCGAAATCCCGTCGGGGCGGATCCTTGCTTTGATCGTCCCCGGCGAATCGAAATGGTTCGGGCTTTTGAAAGGTGACGACGGGCTGATCATCCCGTATCATCGCATAAAAAAGTTTGGAGAAGATGTAATTTTAGTGGAGTTGTGCTAAAATCTGTGCTATAATGATATTTGAATATTTTTGCCGCGGCAAACAGCCTGCGGCAGTAAGCATACAGGAGGACAAGCCCATGAAATGTCGTTACTGTGGAAGCATTGACAGCCGCGTGGTCGATTCCCGTCCGAGTGAAGACGGTCTTTCGATCCGCCGCCGCCGCGAGTGCAATGCCTGCGGCCGCCGCTTCACGACCTTCGAGCGCATTGAGGAAAACCCGATCATGGTCGTCAAGCGCGACGGACGGCGCGAACCGTTTGAACGTGAAAAGGTCGCGATCGGCATTCGCAAAGCGTGTGAAAAGCGTCCGATCTCTGCGGATACGCAGAATCGCATGCTTGACGCAATCTGCCAGGAAGTCAACAATTCAAACGAGTCCGAAATCTCTACCCGCGCCATCGGTGATCTTGTCATGAAGCAGCTGCGCGACATCGACGAGGTAGCCTACGTGCGCTTCGCTTCGGTCTATCGGGAATTCAAGGACACCCAGACGTTTATGGAGGAACTCCAGCGTCTCCTGAACGAAAAATGACGCAGGCCGAGTTTCTTTCCCGGTATCGTTCCCTTTCCCGCGGCTATGCGTACCATGACTGCGGCAACGACGTCGGCCTGTACCGGCTGCCGTCCTTTTCGGCATGCCCCGGAATCGACCATGGCTTCACGGCCAAGACCGGCGGCGTATCCAAAGGACCGTTTGCTTCGCTGAATCTGAGTTTTACCCGTCCGGAACAGCGCGAAAACGTGATGGAAAACTATCGCATTTTTGCAAATGCCGCCCATATTCCGTGGGAAAGCATGGTTATGGATTCCTATGAACACGGTACAACGGTGCGCTATGTGACCCGTGACGACTGCGGAAAGGGCTACTTATGCGACCCGCTGCCCGCCTGCGACGGACTTGTGACCGATGTTCCCGGCGTTACGCTGATTACGGGCCACGCGGACTGCATGGCATTCTTCTTTTACGACCCGCATCAGAATGTCATCGGCCTGTGCCACGCGGGATGGCGCGGCGCGCTCGGACGGATCGGACGTGAAGTCGTACGCGTAATGCAGCAGCATGGAAGCGATCCAAAGGATATTCTTGCAGGCGTCGGGCCGTCGATCTGTCCACGCTGTTTTGAGGTCGGCGACGACGTGGCGGACGCGTTCGAAGCAGCTTTCCCAGACTGTCCGCTTCGCAGTACCAACGCAAAAGGCCGCGCCACAGTCGATCTTTGGCAGGTCGCCATGTGTCAATTTCTCGAAGCCGGTGTGCTGCCCGCGAACATTTCTCTGATGAATGTCTGCACAATCGAGGACGAACGTCTCTTTTCCTACCGCCGTGACGGTCGCACCGGCGGAATGGCGGCGTATTTGCGGATGCTGCCGTGACGAAGCGTTCCTTTCACGCAGAGAAAGCAGGTCAAGGGAGCTGCTGTCGGCAAAAAATGCCCCGAAACATTGACAAACAGGGGCAAAGAGTGTACAATTCATAAGATTCATTTCCTATTTGTATGGAACAACCAAGGAGCAAAATATGAAGAAAAAGAACCTGAAAACCATTTTGATCGCCGTTTTGGTGGCGGTCGTTGTCATCTGTGCCATCGTGTTTGCAATCCTGCTGCGCAAGGATGCGCGGGGGCTGACCGTGTTTGACCGCAGCAAGGTTGTTGCTTCGGCCGGCGGCCAAAGCGTCACGATGGGCGAGTACGTGATGGGCCTTGACAATGCCTTGAGCTTCTATTCGCAGTACTACGGCATGACCTATACCGAGGACACCGTCCACGAGCTGCAGGATACGGTCGTCGACCAGCTGCTCACGCAAAAGCTTGCTGTTGCAAAGCTTGATGAGCTCGGTCTGACGCTGTCCGCCGAGGAGCTTGCCTCTTGCAAAAAAGCCGGCGAGGATCAGTTGAAGTCACTCGAGGAAAGTATCGGCAAGCAGATGGCCACCTCCGGCAGCTTCTCGAACGCGAGTCTGCAGACACAGATCAACGACTACTTCACTCGTCAGCTCGGCATGAGCAAAGCGCAGTACAAGGAATACATTGCCGAGCAGGAAAAGGCTGAGCTCGCGCAGGAAAAGCTGCAGGCCTACTACGAATCCGAGACCAAGGATTACACGGAGGACGAGCTTCTTGCCTACTACGACAAGTATGTGCAGGAAAACTATGCCGACGCATACAGCACCGGTACCTACTCGATGCAGATGTACATGTACCAGGTCGGCTATTCCCAGACCCCGTATCTGTACGTGCCCGAGGGCTTCCTCTATATTGACGCTTTGACCTATACCGGCGCCACCGAGGACGATGTCAAGTCGGTCCAAAAGCGGCTCGATGACGGCGACGATTTCGAAACGCTGTCGCAGCTTGCGGGCGTGACCACGATGCACGACGCGCTGAAAGCGCCGTACGCGATCGGCGAAGGCGATTGGGGCTATGCGCTCGGTTCCGCCGAAGCTTACAACCTTGCAAAAGAGCTCGAAGTCGGTGAGACCGGCAGTGTGATCGTTCCAACCACCTCGACCGACGAGAACGGTACCGAAACGACGAGCGCTTACACGCTCTACATCATCCGCCGCGAGGAGGGCTCGATGTGCAAGGACGGCGCACAGTTCGGCATCGTTGACATCGACTACTATGACGGCGTTCGCGACACCGTAAAATCCGCTTATGAATCCAATGCATTCCATGAGATCACGCAAAGCTGGATGACCAATAAGCAGGTTTCCGACACCGTTTACACCTACACGGGAATCGCAGCATGAGCAAAGTCGTTGTCCGCGTCATCTGCATTGTGATGGCCGTCATGATGCTGCTCGGCGTCATCGCTACGCTGTTCTCGGTTATCGGCTACGCCTGATCGGAGC
>JAUMVL010000175.1 GCA_030530185.1 Clostridia bacterium
GAGACTGTCCAGCTTGCCTGAAAGATTGCTGGTCAGAAAGTTCATAGACGTTTCCGTGTTCCGATCCACATAGGAAAAAGGCTTAAGGCGAGCAAATCCGCATCCAATGATACAACCAAGAGCGATCGAGACGGAATAGAATATCTCAACGCCGAGAGAAAAAGAAATCAGGGGTGGAACAAACATGAAAAAGAAAATAGCTTTTGAGATGGACAATTGACTGATCCTTTGATGAATATCAGAAAGGATAAGGACTTTTTTCTCTGCGAAAATTCTTTTCTCGAGAAAGGATCGCCATTCGCTCCAGTCGGCATCATAATGCGGATAGGGCTCAAATTCAACTGGCCTGAAAAAAACAGGAGATGAAAGATAATTTTTGAATGCTTCCAAATAACGCTGCCTGTCAAAGCAATAAGAAGATACAAAGTAGAAAATAACAGCTGCCGCAATGCCGCAAATCACATAATTCAGATATTCAGACATGAGCCTTGCCCTCCCTTTTAGGAAATTATATCAAACTGGTGAACGGGGTGCAAGAAGTGGGGAGAATTCTCCCCGCTTTTTTATTATGCTTAAAGTATAAAGGAGAACAGCATATGACATACAGAGAACAATTTTGCAAGATCATCGAATCGATGACCGGCTGCAGCATCTACACCTGGGGAGGGAACGGAGAGGATCTGCTGCAGATGTCGGACGCTGAACGTGCCGCGTACTTCGCGCGAAAGGAAAGAGCGGATTCCGGACGCACAAAAGATCAAAACATCGCACTTTGCGAGCAGCTTTTCCAAAAGCTGAAAGGAAAGGGCTGCAAGGAGATCCGCGCATTCGACTGTTCAGGCCTCGTCTATTATGCACTTAAGCAGATCTTCGCCGGCCAAAGAGACATGACGGCCGCGTCGTTTTACGGTAGATGCGATCCGTCTACCGCAAAGACCGGACTGAAGATCTCAGACCTTCGGCCGGGCGATCTTGTGTTTAAAGATAAGGGATCCGGGATCGTGCACGTTGGCGTTTATCTCGGAAACCTGAAGATCATCGACGCAGCCGGGCGAGTAGACGGTGTGGTCAAACGCAGCATCACGAGCGACTTTAACCGCTTCGGCGTCTGGCCGGCGCTTGACCAGGATCAACCGAGACCGAGCCCCGGGAAGAAATATGTCAAGGTCAAAGGATCAAAGGAACGGACCGTATGGATCCGAACGAAAGCCGGCACAGGTAAGGATTGCAAGAAGTATAAGGTAGCGCGTGGAGGAGAGACGTATCCTCTGCTGGGACGCGCGGAGACAGATCCTACCTGGTATAACATCGACGTGACCGGTAAGTCTCTATGGATAACCGACAAGCCGGCGTATACGGAGGTGATCGAAAAGTGAACACTCCGGAATGGGTAGAAGTGATTTTGATCATCGGCTCGGTGACAGCCGCTGTAACAGGAATCACCGCGCTGATAATCAAGATCATGAAGGGAATTAGGAAGCTCGTGAAAGGTTGCAGATGGATCGTGGACAGCATCAAAACGCTTCTCGAGCACAGCACCGAGAATCATATGGATATTTTGCGACTGACGGTCATGAACAGCGAAATGCCACTATCGGAACGGATCATCGCAGGAAAGCGGTATCTTGAAGCCGGAGGGAACGGAGATGTGAAGCACTATATTGAAGATCACTTGCTCCCGCACGACATGCCGGCGAACCATCAGGAATTTTGTCCGATTTCGGACGTTAAGAAAGGAGATCACAATGGAACAGAAGAAAGTAAAGATTGAACAGCCGATCGAGCTGCAGCATCGGAACCAGTCCGCGCTGTTTTGGATCGGCCTTGTCGCCGCAGTTTATCAGACGGTGTATGGTAGCCTGACCGCCGCAGCCGGGCTGTCGTTCTCGCCGACGGCACTCGCGGTCATGGGATCGATCTCGGTCGCGTTGTCGGCCGTGCTGGTCTATTGCAACGGCAATAATCCGAGCCTTACGACGTATTAAAAGTGTGCATTTTTGCCTACAGCTTTGCCTACAGAATGAAAAGAGCCCGAAAAATCGGGCTCTTTTTGGTGCGGTAGATGGGACTTGAACCCATACGCCTTCGCATACGCCCCTCAAACGTACCTGTCTGCCAATTCCAGCACTACCGCGAACGAATTGATTATACGCAAAGTTTGTCGTTCTGTCAACCATTATTTTTATAAAAACGGATATTTTTTCAGGAAAGTCCGAACACTATTCGCATGAAACGCGTTATGATTCTCCTTGCTTTGTGTCTTGGCTGCATTGCCTGTAAATCGGAATGGGGTGCGGCGCAAACGGAAGGATTCCATCCAATTGCATATCGAGAAAAAGTCGACGCCGAGCAGATGCTGAAAACCCGCTTTGTGCGTTTTGTGTTCGATGATGCCGTCGAATCCGTTTCCCTGTGGGACCTCGGGGCCCGGTCCGTTTCGGACGGAACGAGCTGGGACGAGGATACGCTGCGAGCGTGCCTGGCATCGCTTACACAAACATACCGGACGATGTCGAAGGATGCGGCCGCAGAACTGACCGGCATTTTTTCCGAGCCTTACCGCTTTATCGAGGAAACCGCCGGCAAGGAACCGGATACCGAACGATGGAAAACTGCGCTTGCATCCTTCGATTTTCATCTCGCAGTTCAATCTTTCTCGGTTCCGTACCACTCGATTTTGCCGGAAAACACCTTGGAACAGGTGAAGCGTGAGCATGCCTTGCTCGCGACCTATTCTACATCCTTTGCAAAGGGAACGCTTTCCAAATCGAATCGCGTACACAATATCGAAGTTGCGGCGGAGCGCATCAACGGAGTCGTCGTACAACCGGACGCTGTATTCAGTATGAACCGTACAATCGGGGATCGGACCAAAAAGAACGGCTATCTGCTTGCAGGCGCGATCACAAACGGCAAGAACGTGACCGAGTACGGCGGAGGCGTCTGTCAGGTATCTACAACGCTGTTCAATTCCGCTTTGATGGCCGATCTCGAGATCGTTGAGCGGTATCATCACAGCTGGCCGATGGCCTATGCGCCGGTCGGACGGGATGCGACGATCGCGACAGGACAAAAGGATTTTCGGTTCCGGAATACGACAGACGTCCCGATCACGATCTTTGCGACGGTCGATCGGAAGGCAAAGACGATTTCCGTCAGCCTGTACGGAAAGCATTCGGATGCGTTCGATCATATCGAAATCGTTTCGGAACAGATCAAACGACTGCCGTCCAAACCCGCCGAGCATCACCTGGATGAAAGCCTTCCGCCGAATACCAAAGAGATCGATCGGGAGGGGCGGCGCGGCCGCGTTTCGGTGACATATCTGGATTATTATGATGCCGACGGCGAACGAATCAAACGCGTTACAGCATTTGAAGACACCTATCCGTCGATCGGAGAGATCGCATATCTTTCCCCGGATCTCTATTACGGCAAAGGAAATGAATAATTGATCAATCAAAGATACTTTGTTGCTGCAGGATTTTGTGAAAAAATCTCCTGCGGCACTTTCTTTTTGCGGCCGGATGCGTTATACTGTATCAAAAGCAGAAGCTCTTGACGCCGTTACGACATAAGCGGCTTCAAACGTGACCGGCAAATGTTTGCCGATTTTGTATAAATTGGATGAAAACGGAGAATCACGCATGCGATACCGAAAATGGCTTTTCCTTCTCTGCATCCTGCTGTGTACCGCGTGCACGGTGCAGGAGGCCCGCTTGGTATACCGGCCCAAGCCAACCGCCGATCCGACTGCTGTCCCGACCGATACGCCGATTCCGGAACCGCTCGAGATTCCTTCCGTCACGGGTCAGCCGTTCAAGACCGATGCAAACGGTGTACTGATCTTGGATCCCTTGAACCATTATTACACATACTACATCACATTGAACGACGTTCGGATCTATGAATATGAACAGGGGACGTTTCTCGACGGGGTTGCCGTCAACAGCTTATCGCAGACGTTGACCGGCGGTCTGCGGATCACATTTCGAAACGCGGACGGCGTTGTCTACGGATACGGCGATCTGTATACGGCGGACGGAAAGCTG
>JAUMVL010000176.1 GCA_030530185.1 Clostridia bacterium
TGCTTGAATGGGGTTCAAGAGGCCGGAAGTTCAAATCTTCTCACCCAGACCAAACAAAATGCCGATTACAAATCTGTAGTCGGCATTTTTATTTACATAACTCCGACAGACATACCCGATAGGCGGGATGGTAAGTTTTTCGGTAAATGTCGCTGTGCGATACCATCGGATAACCGGCTTTCCGATAGTGTTCCAAATATGATTGAAATGCATGAATAAAGAGCGGTCCCTGCAGGGAACACACCTGCTCTTCAACCGTATCCAGTATTTCGACAAATTGTTTTGTTGATCCACGCTGCTTGTTCGCGGAAGCAACAAAAAGATCGTTCAGTTGACACGCCGTAAGGAGACCTTGCGGGACAACATGCAAGGATACGCGTACAAGTCCGTTCCCGATCGGCTCGAATAGCTCTGTGGGAACCGAAGAATCGAGCGTTTTCAGTTCCGTCTGAAGCCGAAGCAGAGAAGCGTAGGGATCGGAAATCATATGACCGCCGCCGAACACATTCTGATAAAGCAGCTTGACCAGGTCTTGCGGCTGCATCAACGGGTACTGCTGGAAATGATGTTGGATGATCGTTTGCAGTTCGTTCATTGGCTTTCTCCGTTTTCTGTATGAATCCATTTTAACAGAATTCGGCATGATGCGCAATTCGGAATCCATAAAATGCGGTCTTGACAGTTTGAAAAGGATGTTGTAAAATAACACTCGTTCGGGGATGTAGCTCAGCAGGTTAGAGCGCTGTGTTCACATCGCAGAGGTCTAGGGTTCGAGCCCCTATATCCCCACCAAAACCGTCATCCGACGGTTTTTCTTTTTATGCCGAATGCTTCGCCTTTCGCATATTGTCCGATCTGACCGCATAAGTTGAACCAAAGCGCGGAGGAAAAACAATATGCATGTTATCGTTCTGACGAAAAAACAATGGGTTACAATGCTTGTGATTGCATTGCTGCTGATTGCCGGAATTGCAGCGGCGGTCATCGCACTTTGCATGCAGGAGGATGAGCCTGCTTCGGTTCCAACAATGGCACAAGTGGAGTCCTACGAGCTGCAGACGATCCCGCTGCTTGCGCGGGAGATTCCCGTTTACAGCGTCAATCGGGATGACAAAGCCATTGCGCTGACAATCGATGCGGCATGGGATGCGGATAAAACGAAAACCATTCTGGAAATTCTGGATCGGTATGATGTGAAAGCGACCTTCTTTCTGTGCGGCGTATGGGTGGACGCCTATCCGGAGATGGTCAAGGAGATCGCCGCACACGGACATGTGATCGGAAATCATTCGTTAACGCACCCGCACATGAACCGGTTAAGCGAGGCCGAAATCCAAAATGAGCTGACCAAATTGGATGATACGATCGAACAGTTGACCGGAAAGCGATGTACCCTGTTCCGGGCTCCCTTTGGAGAATATAACGACACAGTGGTTAAAACGGTTCGCTCACTGGGGTATGAAATCGTGCAATGGGATGTAGACAGCGTCGACTGGAAGGAAGGCCGTTCCGCAGAAACGATTCTAAACTCGGTTCTGAAAAAGCTGCAGTCCGGGAGCATCATTCTGTCGCATAACAACGGGTACCATATTGAAACGTATCTGCCAAAGCTCCTTGAAACTGCGATTGCCGACGGATATCATTTTGTTACCGTGCCGGAATTGCTCCCGGAAGGCAACCACACGATCGATAATAACGGCGTTTGGCAGCCGCAGTAAAGCGAATCAGATTGTCGAAAAAAGGCGCCAGACCGTTTGCGGCAGCAAATGTATGAATATGTCTTGTGTGAAGAAAAGGTGATTATTCCGCCTTTTCTTTGTTTTTTGCAGAAAATCACCCGCTTTTGCCCTTGCGGCAGCGTCAGTGCACACTTTTGGACGATAGCGACGCGCTGATACGCGCGACGGCACCTATTACACGAAGCAAACCGAAGTGACAAGAACGAAAGCTCGCCTTCAGCCATCTTTTGCGACGGCCTGCGTTTCCACAGATTGAGGAGACTATCTTTGCGTTTTTACTTGATTTATGACGCAGGATTCGGTATAATCGGAACGAATTTGCAGGGGAGAACCGCTTGCTTTGAAAACCAGTGATTTTTATTATGACCTACCGCATGAATTGATTGCACAGACGCCGTGCCCGAATCGCAGCGCATCCCGCCTTTTGACGTACCATCGGGATACCAAGACGATCGAAGACGGTGTATTTACGGATATTCTCGATCAGCTTCGACCGAACGATGTGCTCGTGCGGAACAACACGCGCGTCATTCCGGCGCGCTTGATCGGAACGCGTCCCGAAACCGGAGGAACCATGGAGTTCCTTCTGCTGCGGCGTTTGGAAGGCGACGAGTGGGAATGTCTGTGCCGCCCGGCAAAGCGGGCAAAAGCCGGGACTACCTATATTATGACCGATGAGCTGACCGCAACGGTTCTTGCCGATACCGAGATAGACGGCGGGAAACGGATCCGTCTCAATTATAACGGAATCTTTGAAGAGATTCTTGATCGGGCGGGACAGATGCCTTTGCCACCGTATATTACCGAGCGGCTTGCGGATCGGGAGCGTTACCAGACCGTTTATGCAAAGGAACGCGGTTCAGCTGCCGCGCCGACTGCCGGATTGCACTTTACGGAAGAGTTGCTGAAACAGATCCGGTCAAAGGGCGTTACAATTGTCGATATTCTGCTGCATGTCGGACTCGGCACGTTTCGTCCGGTTTCGGAGGAGAACATCGAGGATCATCCGATGCACAGCGAGCATTATGAAGTGACCGAAGAGGCAGCCGACACGATCAATCGCGTCCGCCAAGGCGGAGGGCGAATCGTCTGCGTCGGAACAACATCGACGCGCACGCTGGAAACCGTCACCGACGAGGACGGCATTGTGCATCCGGGCATCGGGGAGACAAGTATTTTCATTACGCCCGGCTATCGCTTTAAGGCGGTGGATGCCTTGATTACGAACTTCCACTTGCCGGAATCGACGCTTTTGATGCTCGTTTCGGCCTTGTCCTCCCGTGAGGAAATGCTTGCCGTTTATCAGCATGCGATCGCAGAACGGTATCGTTTTTTCTCCTTCGGGGATGCCATGTTCATTTGCTGAAAGGAACCGATATGGAACAACCGTTTCGTTTTGAATTGCTTCACCGGGACAAGCAGACCGGTGCAAGGCTCGGAAAACTCCATACCCCGCATGGTGCGGTCGAAACGCCGATCTATATGCCGGTCGGTACGCAGGCGACGGTTAAGGCGATGCTTCCGCGCGACCTGTTGGATATCAATGCGCAGATTATTCTGTCAAATACATATCATCTTTATATGCGGCCAGGCCACAAGCTTGTTCGCGAGGCGGGCGGGCTGCATCGGTTCATGCATTGGGATCGGCCAATTTTGACGGACAGCGGCGGATTTCAAGTGTTCAGCCTTGCCAAGATCAACGACATTCGCGAGGATGGCGTGATGTTTCGTTCACATTTGGACGGCAGCAAGCATCTGTTCACGCCGGAGAAGGTCATGGAGATTGAGCAGGATCTCGGCGCCGATATTGCGATGTGCTTCGACGAGTGTGCGCCGGCATCCGCCGATCATACATATGCGAAAAAAGCTATGGATCGAACCCATCGTTGGGCGGAGCGGTGCAAAAAAGCACATGCGCGCGAGGATCAGGCGTTGTTTGGCATTGTGCAGGGCTGCGTCTATTCAGATTTGCGGATCGAAAGTGCGAAAACGCTTGCTTCCATGGATTTCATTGGTTACGGAATCGGGGGCTTAAGCGTCGGGGAAACAAAGCCCGTCATGTACGAGATGCTCGAAACCATTATGCCGTACATGCCCGAAAACAAGCCGCGCTATCTGATGGGCGTCGGCAGCCCGGATTGCCTGCTGGAAGGTGTCCGCCGCGGAATCGATATGTTCGATTGCGTGCTGCAAACGCGTGCTGCTCGAAACGGCCTTGCATTGACCCGTTTCGGACGGGTCATGCTCCGGAACAAGATATATGAGCATGATTGGTCTCCGATCGAGGAGGGCTGTGACTGCTATACTT